>NZ_DBFZUT010000074.1:0-10439 GCF_048519415.1 Faecousia sp.
GCAAAATAAGATACAACAAAATTCTATTTTGCAATTCTGAAAGCAGCTTGGCGAAAAAGCCCAAAGGGACTTTTTTGACAAGATGAACCGCGCTGCCGGAAATGAACCGGCAGCGCGGTGATTTTAGAATAAACAAGAGAAACAATAATTGTCGGGAGCGGCGATTCGTATACACTGCCGATAAAATGGTATGCACCAATTGCGTCCGTAGCGGCGCTCACTTCGCAGCCGTTGGCGGCTTTGCCGCCTTACAGATGCGGCGTGCCCCTTGCGGGTTGTGAGCGCCTAAGGCAGCTGCGGGTATTGCAGTGGTGATTCGGCGGCGCAAGGCTATCAGAATTGTCATTCCGAGGAGCGAAGCGACGTGGGAATCTCGCAGTACCTGGCTGGATCATAGGAAAGCCTCGGCGAATTCGCAGGCTATTGCGTGAGATTGCCACGTCGGCCGTTGGCCTCCTCGCAATGACAAATCTGGAGGCTTCACGCCATAGAATCCATGCGGCACATGCTGCCAGCCTGCAAGGCGCTCAATGAGCGCCGCTACAGACGCAATCGGTGCGTACTGTTTTAACGTCAGCCTGTACCGGTCGGCAGTACCGCGCCGGGCCCGGCTGTCCGCTCCCCTACAATGGCATGTGCGGTCAGTGGCGCTTAATCCCATTTTTCCGCCAGCAGGAAATCGCGGAGATTCCGGTGCTTGATGCCGTCGCGGCTGCGGTCAAATTCGTCCAGCGAGACGACATATTTTGGGAAATTGTCCCGGATCGCGGCATATGCGCCGAACTCGCGCTCGATCGTTTCGTCTGTGGCCAGCAGATACGTCACCTGCACATAGAGCTTCTCGGCGCGCTTTTCGCAGACAAAATCGATCTCCTTTTCGCCTGTTTTGCCTACTGTTACGGTATAGCCGCGGCGCAGCAGCTCCAGAAACACGATATTTTCGAGGATCAGGTTGATGTCCCGCAGGTTGCCGCCGAACACCGCCTCGCGGATGCCGTGGTCTGCAATGTAATACTTCTCATTTGTGGAAAGAACCTGCTTGCCCTGCAGGTCCTGCCGCTTGACCTGATAGAACAGATAGGCGTCGCAGCAGTATTTGAGATAGTTCAGGATCGTCTCCGGCGCGACATTCCTCTGCTCGTTCTTCAGAAAACGGGAGAGAGAGGACGCGGAGAACGTCGTGCCGACATTCGCCATGACGTAGGCAAGAATGCGCTCAAGCAGGTCGACATCGCGGACCATATTGCGCTTGACGACATCCTTGAGCTGCACGGAGTTGAACACGTCCGTCAGGTACTGGCGCGACGGCTCTTCGGCGTATCGCAGGTTGGCAAGATAGGGCATGCCGCCTGCAAGCAGGTATTTCTGAAAGGCCTGCTGCCCAGAGGCCTCCGGCGCGATCGTCCGGTACAGCTCCAGAAATTCCGCAAACGAAAACGGATAGATGACAAACTCAACATAGCGGCCGCCAAGATAGGTCGCAAGCTCGCCGGAGAGGAGCTTTGCGTTGGAGCCTGTGATATAGATGTCGCAGTCCAGCGCCACGCGCAGGGAATTGACGCACTTCTCCCACTCCTGCACCTCCTGAATCTCATCGAAGAAGAGATAGGCCTTTCCGGGGATCGCTGCCGCGCGACGTAGAATTTCTGCGTGCAGGGCCTCTGCGCGGCACAGCGGCGCATTGCGCAGGTCTTCAAAATTCAGCGTGATGAATTGTTCCGCACCGACGCCGGAATCCAGCAGCTCCTGCTTCACCAGCTCGAGCATGACGGACTTCCCGCAGCGGCGGATGCCGGTCATCACCTTGATCAGTTCGCCGCCGATAAACGGACGAATGCGGCGCATATAGGATTCTCGCTTGATCAATTGGCAGGCCTCCCTTCGTGGCTTGTCTTATTTTATCAGAGTGTAAGTGAAAAAACAACCGAAATTTAGATTTTTATCAGTTATAACTTTCAAAATTTTGATAGAATTGTAAGAGCGGAGACAGCCGTGCCCGGCACTGCACTTGCGATTCGCACAGGCTGCCGATAAAAACGTAGAAACCGATTGCGTCTGTAGCGGCGCTCACTGCGCAGCCGTTGGCGGCTTTGCCGCCTTACGGATGCGGCGTGCCCTTTACGGGCAGTGAGCGCCCTGTACGGGGCTATTCCACTGCATGAGGGCACTGGTGCACCGCCGCACCACCCTGATGTGTCATTCCGAGGAGCAAAGCGACGTGGGAATCTCGCAGAACCCGGTCGGATCACAGGGTACTTCTGGCGAAAACGTAACTGCCTTCCCGAGATTGCCACGTCGGCCGTTGGCCTCCTCGCAATGACAAATCTGGAGACTTCACGCCATAGAATCCATGCGGCACATGCTGCCAGCCTGCAAGGCGCTCAATGAGCGCCGCTACGGACGCAATCGGTGCACATCGTTAATTGTCAGCCGGTGCGCAGGGGTGGCTTCCTAACCTAGCCTTCCTCCCCACGCAGGTTGGCGAAGAAGGCGCTGCGGGCGGCGCTGCGGTAGCTGCGGCTGATGGGGACGCGGAGGCCGCCGGTCAGGACGAACTCGTCCTTCTCCATGGCGGTGATGTGCGAAAAATTCGCCCAGTAGCTCTGGTGGCAGCGCAGGAAGACACCGTCCGGCACGGCTTCCAGCAGGGCGGCGGGCGCGGCGGTGACCAGCTCCTCGCCGTCCGTCAGCACCACGCGCGTTTTGCGCAGGATGCGCTCGAGGAAGAGCACGTCCGTGACCGGCACATTGCGGTAGCCGTGCGCCGTGGCCAGCTGCAGGCTGGCAGGCGCGGCCGTCTCGGCCAGCGCGGCGCGCAGGGCGCTGCCGATGCGCCGCTCCAGTTCCCTTTTCAGAACAAAATAGACATGGCGCGTCTCATAGACATCCGGCGCATAGGAGAGATAGGCCGTCAGAAAAATGACGGCGCAGCCGGGAACGAGCGTATTGAGCCTTTTTGCCAGCTCGATGCCGTCCATGCCCGCCATGCGGATATCCAGCACGGCCACGCGCGGGGCATAGCCCTGCTGTGTCACGGCGGCCAGCAGGGCAAGCGGGGTCTCGAAGCAGCGGGTGACCGCCTGCGCCTCACAGCGCCGGATGGCGGCCTGCGTCTGCCGCGCATGCAGGAGCTCGTCGTCACAGATCGCAATGGGGATCATGCCGCCGCCCCCTTCAGAAGAAGGCTGGCCGTGCATTCGCCGCCGGACGGCGTGAGCGCGTAGCTGCCCTCATAGGTCTCCGCCAGCGCGCGGAGGATGTGCGAGCCGATGCCGCGCTCCAGCTCCGGGATGCGGCGGCTGTGCCGTGCGGGCGCGGCCGGGGCCGGGTTGCGGACCTCGATGCACAGGAAGCCGCGGTCCATGCGGGCCGAGAGAGAAAGACGCTTCTCTCCGGCGTCGCGGCAGGCCTCGGCGGCGTTGTCGAGGAGGTTTCCGAAGGCGACGACCATGTCGGCGTTGCGGATGCCCGTCTCCGCGGGGATGCAGACCTGCAGCTGCAGGGTATAGCCCTGCGCGCGCAGCTCCTCCGTGCGGGAGAAGAGAAAGGCGTCGACAACGGGGTTCTCGCACGCGCCGAGATCGGAGCGGAAGCGGCAGGCCTCCGTGACCTCGGCGGAATAGGCGGCTGCCTCGTCATACTGCCCCTCCTGCAGCAGGAGCTGCATGGTATAAAGATGGCTGGAAATGTCGTGGCGGATGCGGCGGATGTTCTCATACTGCGCCGTGAGGGCGGCATAGTGCTCGTTCTGCCGGTCGATCTGGCGGGCGAGCAGGTCGTTGCGCGCCTTCAGCTCGCTTCGCTGGGCCATGCCGCGGATGGCGGTGAAGAGCAGGGCGTCGGCCGCCGTGCAGATGGCCAGCGCCAGCAGCAGCATCAGCACGCGGCGCAGGATGAAGTCCGTGCGCAGGAAGATCACCCACCCGTAGATCAGCAGATACTGGCTGGCGGGAAAGGCGAGGTACAGCGCCCATTCGCGGCCGGACAGGCGGTTCTGGTAGCGGTTCATCAGCAGCGTGAACAGGAACATCAGAAGGCCGTCCGTCGAGAGGAAGATGGCGTAGACCGCCAGCTGCACGGGGATGGGCTGGAACGTCAGGCCCTGCCGGAGCTGCTCCGGCGTCAGCAGCCACGAGACGGACAGCAGGTCCGAGCCGGCCATGGCGACCAGTCCGGCGAAGGCGCACAGGAGAGATTTATACCACTTGTCGCGGAACAGGACGATGGGAGTGAGCGGGAAGGTGACGAGGCCGAAGAGCATCCGCTCGGCGTCGGCGTAGGGCATGAACTTCGTCGGGATAATGTACAGCAGGTAGCCGACCGTGAGGCCGAGCAGCGTAAAAGGCCACGAAAAGCGGCGCGTGAGCACGCGGCAGTACATCACTGCGAGGATGAGGTAAAAAATGGTATTCGCGGCAAGCGACAGGGGCGTCAGGCGCATCATGGGGCATCCCTCCGGAACAGATGTGCGGATCATGCCGGAAAAAGTGCGGATCATGCACCAAAAATCCCGGAATTTTCCACTTTTTTCTATCATACAGCAAAATCCGGCCGGATGCAAGAGAAATCGGAAACGGGAGGGGAGAGCGCCTGCAATTTGCGCTGGCCGGGATGACCTCTGCAGGCTGCTGTTTTTTTGCGGATTGCGCAGATATCTGCGGTATGGTATAATCGGGTCAAAACAGCACAAATTCTGCCGCCGGCTGCCCGCTTTCGGACGGGGCGGGCGGACTGGGGGACATATCATGCAGAAACCGTTATCGCCGAAGACACTGGAAAAGAGATACGCCGAGCTCGGCCTTTCGGATGAGAAGCTGCAGCTGCTGCACACGTTCTTCCGCTGCGTGTCTAATTTTTACGGCGTTCTGCCGGTGTCTCATGCATGGCAAGTTTTCAAGCACTACGAGGGCCTGCGTGTCCACAAAAAGGATTTTGTTGCGTTTTCCGGTGTTGCGCAGCGGGATGCATCGCTTCCGTACGCCATCTACGAGCTGAGGGAGCTCTACAGCGACGAGCCATGGGGCGACCCGCTGGATCGCGCGATCGTAAACAAGGATATGGTCATGCACGGATATTACCGTTTCCTCTACGTTTACAATACGCTCGAAAATCAGAGGTGCCAGTCATTTCTCGTGCCGGATCAGGAGATATTCTTGTCCTTTGCGGAGGATCGGTTCTATCTCACGCCGCAGGGAAAGGCCATGGTGGACTTTATCGGCGGCCTGCGGGCCGGCGGAACGCAGCGCAGATGGAACGGCGAGGTCATTGGCCCGATGCTGGACCTGAATGGAGAGCCCGCTCTGGGAAAAAGGCTGTCGGGACTCCTGTACCGTACCCAGAGCGAAGAGTTCGAGATCGATATCTCCAAACGCGAGTCGGAAAAGCGGAGGCTGGAGCGCGAGTCCGCCGCCCTTGCTGCGGACAAGGTGCTGCGGAGAATGCGCGTTGATATCATGACGGGATTCATGGAGCCGGACGAGGAATTCGACCTCCAGGTTCGGATCCTCAATGAGGACTACGACGTACAGCTGTCCAAAAAACAGACGGACAAGTTCCGCAGACTGTTTATGGATCTGTATCTCCAAAGCAGCCTCTGGCAGCTCGGCGGCTGGACGGCCGTGAGTCTGTTCTATAGCGGCGCTGCTTACGGACCGGAACGCCGTCCGACCAGCGAGAAGGTGCGGAAGGCGACGCCTCCGGACGCGGACAAACTGGTGGAACTTCGGGGCAGGCTCGGCCCGGACTGGCCCAAGCTGCCGAAAAGCTGATATGGAAAAGTATGCCCCGGCGCTGAAAACAGCGTCGGGGACGTCTTTTAAGCGGCCGATTTGTCTGACGTGTCATTGCGGGGGGCTGGTGCACCTCATGCTTCCCTGATGTGTCATTGCGGGGCCCCAAAGGGGCCGTGGCAATCTCGGGAAGGCACTCGCAGTTTGCAGGCTGCCGATTAAAACGTACCAGCCAATTGCGTCTGTAGCGGCGCTCACTGCGCAGCCGTTGGCGGCTTTGCCGCCTTACGGATGCGGCGTGCCCTTTACGGGCAGTGAGCGCCTACGGCAGTTGCGCGTATTGCAGTGGTGATTCGGCGGCGCAAGGCTATCAGAATTGCCATTCCGAGGAGCGAAGCGACGGGGGAATCTCGCAGTACTTGGCCGGATAATTGGGTACTTCCGGCGAAAACGTAACTGCCTTCCCGAGATTGCCACGGGCGCGAAGCGCCCTCGCAATGACAAATCTGGGAGCCGTTGCCATTTTAACGGTGGCCCGTTCGAGTCTGCAGCATTGCGCCGGGCCCGGCTGTCCGCTCCCCTACATTGGCCGGTGCAATTCGGCAGTGCCTTCCCGAGATTGCACCCCAAGGGCACTTCCTCGCGCTTCGCGCTCAGGGCGCCACGTCGGCCTGCGGCCTCCTCGCAATGACAAATCTTTGGCTTTCACCGTTTTATCGGCGGTCTGCAGTGGTCGGCAGCGCTGTGCCGGGCCCGGCTGTCCGCTCCCCTACAATGACTTCCCTATTATATGGAAAGGGCCGTGACCCGTTCCTTGGGCCACGGCCTTACAAGATGGAAACCAGATGAAGCACGCAGTCGGCGTTGGCTTATCCGCAGATATTTCCGCGGCATCGCCGGCTGCCTGAGCGGAACGGGGCGTACCCCGTCTCTGTACAAAAATGATATCATATCGGCAGCGGGAAATTGTGAACAAACTATGAAAATAGCCAAAATAGTTTTCACATGTTCTCCGCTTTTCGTCGAAATGACGGGATATCAGCTGACGAGCCGCGCCTCGAGCACGACGGGGTTGTGATCCGTCACTGCGAACTCGGCATCCTGCGTGCGGACGCTGACCGGCTCGACATTCGGGCTGAGGATAAAGCCGTCGATGACATAGAACTGCGTGCCGGAGCTTCCGGCGCTGTAGGGCTGGTTCAGCAGGCGGCAGGTCGGCGCGGCGCTGTCCCAGGCATACCGCCAGCCCGCAGGCAGGTCGCCGAGCGTGCCGGGCGTCCAGTCCGCGCCGGAGGCGATGGGATAGCGGTCCGTGCCGTCCGGGAAGCTCTGGTTGAAGTCGCCGCCCGCGATGACATAGTTGCCCTTGGCATACTCGTCCTGCAGGATCTGCAGGAGCATGGCCGTCTGGGCCTCCTTGCCCTCGCCGTCGTCATAGGCCTCGAGGTGCAGGTTCACGAGCACGAGCTCCTGCTCCGAGCCGTCGATGGGGATGCGGGTGACGAGCAGACAGCGCTTGAGATTGGCGATGCGCACCGGCCACGAGAACGGGCACGGCAGGCGGTAGCGCGTGGCAGCCGTGATGTCGTAGCGGCTGTAGGTCGCAACACCGGAGTGCACGCGGCCGATGGGCTCCGTGACGGGATAGGGCACATAATCGCAGGAATAGTTCAGGGCAAAGCGGCTCTCATAGTCCTCGAGATCGAATTCATACTGCCGCCACTGGTCATAGCCGTAGCTGCGCTTCGAATCCGTGTCGACCTCCTGAAGCATCACGAAGTCGGCGTCCGCACCGCGGATGAGGTCCTCGATGCCGAGCATATTCTGCCGCACGGTCTCTGCATCGGACGGTCTGACGCCCTCGCCGCCGTCCATGAAGAAGTCCTCCCCGGCGTCCAGCCCGCCGTAGCCGGTATTGAGCGTCAGCACGCGGACGGTCTGGCCGCCCGTGAGCTTGCTCTCGCGCAGGACGTTGCCGCGCTGTGCGTCCTCGGCATAGGCCGGGCGGTATTCCGTGACCGTGAGATAGCCGATGCCGCCCGCCGCGACGATGGCGACGGCCAACACAAGGAACAGGAAATATTTGACGATCTTCCGGACGACCCGGCCGCGGCGCTTCGGCTCCTGCGGGACCTCCGGCTCGTCCTCGGGTCCCGGCTCGTCGTCCGGGCGCAGCTCCGGCAGGCGCGCCGAGCCCTCGAGCGGATCGACGGGATCCGGCAGCACGCGCGTGCGGTCAAGCTCCTCGTCCGGCGTCAGCTCCGGGATATCATGTTGCTGCAATGTGCTCGCCTCCTTGCTCTGCGGCGGCGTGATAGGTCAGGCCGCGCGGATAGAAAAATCGGATGCTCTGCGGCGCGATTTCAAACGTGACGTCGCGGGACATCATGAGCTCGCCGTCGAGATTGATCTCGCTTTCGCGGTCGCAGCGGATGTGCACCCGCCTGCAGCGGAAGTGGCGGATGAGCTCCGGCAGCTGGGCATAGTGCCCGGCCTTGTATTTGCCGATGACACGCAGCATCGTCGCGCGCGACACGTCGCGCACCAGCAGCACGTCGAGCAGGCCGTCGTCCGGCTCCGCATCGGGCACCGGGTTGAAGCTACCGCCATAATACCGGCCGTTTGCAATGCACATCAGCGTCTGATTGCCGTCAAAATGCTGCCCGTCCACGTCGACGACATAGTGCTCGTGGATGCCGCGGATAAAATTCACGCCCGTGGAGAGCAGATAGGCGCCCGTCCCGCTGACAAGCGGCAGGCGCTTATAGCGCCCGATTTCCGTTCCGATGCGGGCATCGAAGCCCATGGAGCAGATGTTGACGGCGTAATTCTGCCCGTTGCAGCGGATGAGGTCGAATGTGGCCTCCTCGGCGTCGAGCAGGCGGGGCAGGGAGCGGAAGGCCGCCGGATCTGAGAAAATTTTGATGAAATCGTTGCCGGAGCCGCCGGGAAAATGCGTCACGGCGGCGTTGGCATGGCCCGCCGCGCCGTTGACGACCTCGTTGAGCGTGCCGTCGCCGCCGCAGGCATACAGCCGGACCGGCTCGCCGGAGGAAGCGGCGGCCTGCGCGATATGGGTGCAGTCACCGGGGGCACGCGAGACGAGAATCTCATAGTCCAGCCCCTCGCAGGCCGCGCGGATCGTCTGGGTAAATTCGCCCGTCCGGTCATATTTTCCGGCAGCGGGATTGATCAGAAATACATGCCGCAAGCGTCTGCGCCCCTTTCAGAAATACATATAGACATTGCACTGCAGGCGGCCGTTGTAGAGCTTGCGCTTTTTCGTGGCCTGCTTGCCGAAGTAGTGCTCAAATTCCGGCTCGGAGGAGATGATATATTTTTTCCACCCGTCGGCAAAGCGCAGGTGGCGGCCGAACTGCCGCATGAGCTGCTGCGCGCTGCGCTGCTCGAGCATACGCTCGCCATAGGGCGGGTTGCAGACGATGACGCCGCGGTCGCACGGCAGGCTCTCACGGGTGGCGTCCGCCTCGCGGAACTCGATGTATTTGCTCACCCCGGCCTTCTTTGCATTCGCAATGGCGATGGCAAGGCTGCCGGAGTCGATGTCCGTGCCGAGAATGCGGTATTCCCCGCGGAACTCCGCCGCGCGCGCGGCCTCGCGGGCCTGCGTCCAGATATCCTCCGGAATGCAGGACCAGCTCTGCGCCGCAAATTTGCGGGCAAGGCCCGGCGCGCGGTTCAGCGCGGCCAGCGCCGCCTCGATAACGATGGTGCCGGAGCCGCAGAACGGGTCCCAGAAGAAATCGCGGCCGCGATAGCGGGCCAAATTCACCATGGCGGCGGCCATGGTCTCGTGCAGCGGGGCCTCGTTGCCCACGGCGCGGTAGCCGCGCTTGTGCAGGCTGACGCCGGAGCTGTCGAGGAAGACCTCGCACAGGTCCTTCATGATGGAAAAGCGCAGCTGGTAGGTCTCGCCGGTCTCGGGCAGCCACGTCAAGCCGTAGTGCGCGCCGAGATGGTCGACGGCGGCTTTTTTGACGATGGACTGGCAGTCCGGCACGGAGTGCAGCTGAGAATCAAGGCTGTAGCCCTTGACGGGGAACGCGCCCTCGCGCGGGACGAAGCGCTCGAGCGGAATGGCCTTCACGCCCTGATACAGCTCCTCAAACGACCGCGCCGGGAAGCGCGCCAGCAGGATCATGACCCGCTCGCCCATGCGCAGCCCGATATTCGCGCGTGCCAGCTCGGCCGCGCCGCCCGTGAAAAACACGCGGCGATCCTCGACGCGCACATCCTCCATGCCCATTCGCCGCAGCTCGTCGCCCACGAGGCCCTCAAGGCCAAACAGGCACGGCACGGCCATTGTCCAACGTTCCATTGCGTATCCTCCCGCCCAAATTCGAGCGATTTTTCCTCATTATTTTTATGTTCTATTATAACCGATAGCAGGACCGATTGCAACGGCCAATATTCCCCGCTGCCCGGCGCAGAAAAAATTGAAAAAACATGAAATCAGGGCTTGACTTTTGTCCGATTTTGCAACTAATTATATATGCGCTTTGACGCACGGCAAATAGCGGGTTTGTGTAATGGTAGCACACCGGACTCTGACTCCGTTTGTGAGGGTTCGAATCCTTCACCCGCTGCCAAAAACCGGTTGTCCATTGGACAACCGGTTTTTCTATGGTTTTTGTATTTTTTAGACTGTCAAAGAATTGTCAAGCCAAAATGTTACGGAGGGAAGAAAAG
>NZ_DBFZUT010000075.1:0-10950 GCF_048519415.1 Faecousia sp.
CGACGCAAAGGACATCTCCGGCTACGCGCTGGAGGCCATGAACTGGGCGGTCGCCAGAGGCCTCATCAACGGCTCTGACGGCAAGCTGCTGCCGCAGGACACCGCGACCCGTGCACAGATCGCCGTGATCCTTGCCCGGTACCTGAACGCCTGATCTTTCCCCCTGCTCCCCATGTGGCTCCGGCCGCATGGGGAGCGTTTTGCATTTCCCGGTTTGAATCCTCCCCTATGTGGATATGCTTCCCACAGGATATTTCAGAAGGGAAGGATCAAAATGCGAAAAAGCAGAGTGCAGCGCATCTGGGAGAATGCCGTGGTCTTCTACCTCGGCGGGATGTTCTACTGCACGGTAGAGCTGCTGTGGCGGCAGTGGACGCACGGGAGCATGTTCCTGCTGGGCGGACTGTGCTTCTGGACGGTCAGCAGCCTCGGGCGGCGCGTGCGTATGCCGCTGCTGGCGCAGATGGCGCTGGGCGCGTGCATCGTGACGTTTTTTGAATTCTGGACGGGCGTGCTCGTCAACCGCGTGATGCACCTTGGCGTGTGGGACTATTCCGCCGCGCCGTTCAATCTGCTCGGGCAGATCTGCCTGCCGTTCACGCTCCTGTGGTTCCCATTGTGCGGCATCGGTATCCTGCTCGACCGCGGCATGCGCCGCGTCCTGTTCGGCACTCAGGCCCCGCAGCTGCGGTGGGTGTAGGAGACCAAAAAAATGCCCGTCACGGCCGGTTGGCTGTGACGGGCGCTTTGCGAATAAGTGCTTTTGCGGTTTTTCTGCATAGTTCAAGTGAACACAACACATTATTCTAAATATTCCGGAATAAAATAACACGGTGCAGCCTTTTTTTGGGGGGGCCTGCACCGTGTTTTTCCGGGCTTCAGAGCGTTTTTCCCTCCGGCTCGTTCTGCGCGGGGTTGCACAGCAGCTGCAGACTGCTTGCAGCCATGGTCAGCAGCAGGGCGACCTGAATACCGGCGTCGTTCGCGCGGCCGCACAGGCAGTCTATGACGGAGATCGCGGAGAAGTAGACTGCGCACAGCGACCAGAACAGCGTGATGCGGCGCTTGCCTTTGCCGAAGCTGAAGCCTGCGAGCTGGAAGGCTGCCAGCATGCAGCTGATGGCGGCGAACAGGTGATAGACGAAGTCGTTGAGCGACGGATCGGTGCTCCACTTCTGGAAATTCACGATGAGGCGCACGACCAGATAGATGCTCACGATCATATACAGCAGCGGCGAGGGCTTCTCGTGCCGCAGGCACTTGCGTGCAAAGGCAACAAGCGTGACCGCGCACGCGGCGCCGAGCAGCGGGATGAGCAGGTTCATTGTCTTCTGCAGCTGCGTGAGGGCGAGGGCTTCGTCCTCCGTCTTCGGCAGGGATGCGTAGTAGAGCATGACGCCGCCGATCACGAAGCACACGGCCGAGGCGATGTGCAGGATATTCGGCAGCTTCCCACCGGAAAAGATCTCCTCCCAGCGCGTCTGGCGGCGCAGCGGCCGGATCAGAACGGCCAGCGCGGCCAGCACGGCCACGCTCAGCACGGCGATGACGAGATAGAGGTAACGCCCCGGCAGGACGGCGCCATTGCTTTTGATATCGTTGCTGAGCTGCACCCAGCGCAGGATCGCTGCGAGCACGGCTGCGCCGCCGGTGATACCGAGCAGTGCGGCTGCACGGGTGGACCCGAGTCTCTTCATGGTAATGGCCTCCCATTCAAACATTAGCCATTAAATTATAGCACAGCCGGGACAAAAATCCTATCCTTTTTGCTGGGATTTGGAAAAATCATGGCCATTCGCTTGACGGGGCACCCTGTGATAGGATATCATGAAAAGAAAACGACAAGGAGGGCACAGCCATGGAGCAGAAGGAACTGCTGACCGTGATCGTGGCGGATGACGAGACGGAGCTCCGCGAGGCGGTGTGCAGCATGATCCCGTGGAAGGAGATCGGCTTCCGTCTCGTCGGGAGCGCCGGGAACGGTCTTGATGCCCTGCAGCTCGTCGAGCAGCTGCAGCCGGATCTGCTGCTGACGGACATCCGCATGCCCTATATCAGCGGTGTGAGTCTGGCCCAGCAGGTGCGCGAGCTGCGGCCGCTGACGCAGATCGCCTTCCTGAGCGGCTATGACGACTTTGCCTATGCCCAGAAAGCCATTGAGTATAATGTCATCAGCTATCTGCTCAAGCCCATCGGCATGCGGGAGCTGACGGAGGCACTGGCGGAGATCCGCGGGAAGATTCGCCGGAAATTCGCCCGCCTGCTGCCGCAGAAGCCGGAAAAGAGCGGCTGGCGCGAGCTTTTGCTGCCGCTGCTGCTCGACGGCTTTGCCGAGGAGGCGCAGCAGGACGATCCCGCGCTGCTGGCCTCTCTGGTCGGCGCGGGCATTCTGGCTGCCGGGCAGGAGCGGTATTCTCTGACGGTCCTTGCCATCCGGCTGGAGCAGGACGGCCAGAACCGCACGACGCCGGATATGGCCTATACCGTGGACATGCTGCTTGGCAAGCTCTGCCGCAGCCGGAGCGTGTATTCCGGCGGACGTCTGCTGACGCTGCTGATCGCGGAGGAGGAGCTGCGCGGACTGGAGCTTGCCATCGACGAGCTGCGCCAGTCCTTCGCCCGTGTACTGGAGCTGCGGGCGATCGTGGGCATCAGCCACCCGTTTACGAGCTTTTGCCGCTGCCACGCGGCCAGCCGCGAGGCGGTGGACGCCCAGCGCTTTGCGGGCGAGAGCGGCATCTATCACATTTCGCAGATCGCAGCGGAGAGCGGAACGGCGCAGACGGACCTCGGCGCCCTGCTCGCGCCGCTGGACAATCTGCTGCGCTCCGGCAGCCGTGAGGAGCTGGAAAAGCAGCTCGTGCAGAGCTTCGGCGCATCGAGCGGCACGGCGGAGAGCGACAGCGTGACGCTGCAGGTGCTGGCACTGGCCCAGCGCGTGCTGCACACGGCGGTCTCGCCGGGGGAGGCGGCTGCGCTGCTGCGCCGGTGCCGTATCCCGGAGCCGCTGTTTTCCATTTCACCCCCGCAGGAGCTGCAGCGACGCGTCACGGCGCTGTGCCTTGCGGCGCGCGACCTGCTGGCCGAGCGGCGGCGCGACGGCGTGAGCCTGCTGTGCGCGCAGGCCATGGAGACCATTGAAAAGCAGTATATGGAGGAGGACCTCTCCCTCAGCGGCGTGAGCGAGCAGCTTCACGTCAGCCCGAACTACCTCAGCGCCAATATGAAGAAGTACGCAGGCGACACGTTCATGAACCTGCTTATCAAAAAGCGCATGGAGGTCGCCCACGCCCTGCTGACGACGAGCAGCCTGAAAATTTACGAGGTCGCGCGGCAGTGCGGCTATTCCGACCAGCATTATTTCAGCTTCTGCTTTAAAAAATATTACGGCGTTTCGCCCGCGCAGCTGCGCCGGGCCGAGAGCGAGCGGGGAGGCGATGGAGCATGACGCGGAAAAGACGCGGCCTGAGCATGACATCCATTTTGGTGCTGGCGCTCGTCGGTACCATCACGGCCATCGTGCTGGGAGCCATGGCCGTGTTCCTGCAGACGTATCAGCGCTCGCTCATCCGGAGCGTGCAGACCTCTGCGCGCCAGTCCGTCGCCCAGGTAGGCAAGACGGTCGAGGACTATCTGGACGATGTCAACAGCCTCATGGAGCTGCTCGAGCGCAAGCTCGAGGATCCGCGGCAGGACCGGGACGACTTCTTTGCCGCCTTCCTGCAGATCCGGCCGGACGTTGTGGCCGTTACGACCTATGACGCGGCGGGCGGGCTTGTGGACTGCCGGTCGCGCGGGGCAAAGCGCACGGAGATCTATCAGAATCTTTCGTTTGATCCCGATAAAATGGACGACTATGCCGACGGCTATGTCTCCACGCCTCATGTGGCCTCGATCTTTCAGGGCTATTATCCGTGGGTCGTCACGCTCGTTGCGCCGCTCGATGCGCCGGGCCGCGAGGAATGGATCGCGCTGGACATCAGCTTCAGCAGCATTTCTGCCTACTTGAACGACGTCGGCATCGGCCAGCACGGCTACTGCTTCCTGATGGACCAGAGCGGCAACATCATCTATCACCCGCAGCAGCAGCTCATCTATTCCGACCTCAAGCGGGAGAACACATCGCTCATCGCGGGCCTGCCGGACGGCAGCAACGAGAGCGGCAGCATGATCTATACGCTCACCTCGCTGGAAAACAGCCATTGGCGCGTTGTCGGTGTGAGCTTCGTCGAGGAGCTCATCACCGAGAGCGTGCAGGAGGTCAGCCGCATTCTGGCCGCCTCCGGCATCGGTATCCTGCTGGCCGCCGTCATCATTAGCTTTGTGCTGTTCCGCACGCTTTCCCGCCCCATGCACGGCCTGACGGCAGCCATGCGTCAGTTCGAGCAGGACGCGGACAATTTCACCTATGTTCCGGTCGGCGGTGCGCGCGAGGTGCGCGTGCTGTCGGATTCGTTCGGGCAGATGGTCGTGCAGATCCAGCGCCTCATGGAGCAGGTGCGTGCCGAGGAGGTCAATCTGCGCAAGACGGAGCTGCGCGCGCTGCAGGCGCAGATCAACCCGCACTTCCTCTATAATACGCTTGACTCCATCGCATGGATGTGTGAGCAGGGGAGAAATACCGAGGCCGTCGAGATGGTCAATGCGCTGGCGCGGCTGTTCCGCATCAGCATCAGCCGCGGCCACGAGCTTATCCCCATCCGCAGCGAGCTGCAGCATGCCGAGAGCTATCTGCAGATCCAGTCCCACCGCTATAAGAATCAGTTTTCCTATTCCTTCGACGTGCAGGAGGAGTGCCTGGACTACCTGTGCAACAAGATCACGCTGCAGCCCATCATCGAAAACGCGATCTACCATGGCATCAACGGCCTTGTGGATGAGGGGGAGATCCGCATCTCGTGCCGCGCGGACGGGGACGATATCCTGTTCACCGTCGAGGATAACGGCACCGGCATGGAGCCGGAGCAGGTGCAGGCCATCCTGCGCAAGGAGCGCAGCGACCACACCGGCATCGGGATCAAGAACGTCAACGATCGTCTGAAGATCTATTTCGGACCGGCCTATGGCATTACCATCGACAGCGTGCCCGACGAGGGAACGCGCGTATATATCCGCATGCCGAAGGTGCGGGAGGAGGCAGAGTATGAAAAACGCTAAACGGCTGGCCGCACTTTTCCTGACGGCCGCCGTGCTTCTGACGGCGGGCTGCAGCCGCAAGACTGTCACGTCACAGAGCTCTGTATGGTTCATCGCCAAATCCACGAACACGGAATTCTGGAAATCTGCCTTTGCCGGGGCGAACGCCGCAAAATCGGAATATAACGTCGATCTGACGATCTGCGGGCCGGAGACGGAGGAGGATTACGAGGAGCAGAACCGTCTTATCGACGAAGCCGTCGCTGCCGGTGCAGATGCCATCGTCTATTCCGCCATCAGCTACACGAAAAACGCCGAGGCAATCACCCGCGCGGCCAAGCAGGGCCTGAAGATCGCCGTCATCGACAGCGACGTGGACTCCGACGGCGTCGGCGTGCGCATCGGCACAGACAATGTCGAGGCCGGGCGCATGGCCGGGCGCGCTGCCCTGCAGACGGACTGGGACAGCCTGACGGTCGGCATCGTGAACTTTGATCTCGGCAGCCGCAACGGGCAGGAGCGCGAGAGCGGCTTTCGCGAGGCGCTGGCGGGAGACCCGCGTGTGAAGGACATCTATACGATCAACGTCAACACCGACGCCACGACGGCACAGGTCCGCACGGTGCAGCTCCTTGTGGAGCACCCGGAGATCAACGTGATCGTTGGCTTCAACGAGCCGATCGCCGTCGGCGCGGCCATGGCCGTGCACTCCCTTGGCCTCGCGGGCCGCGTGCGCATGGTCGGCTTTGATACGAACGTCAAGTGCATCGACCTGCTGCAGAGCGGGGCCGTTTCGGCCCTCATCGTGCAGAATCCCTATGCCATGGGCTACCTCGGGGTCGAGGCTGTGTGCAATCTGCTCGACGGGCAGACCTACCGCACGGCGGAGCTGCTCGACACGGCGACGCGCACCGTGACGAAGGAGACGATGTTCACCATCGAGAATCAGAAGGCACTGTTCTCGTTCGGTTGACATATGCGCATTTTGCACAAATTCGACGCATTGTTTTTGACATCCAAAACAAAGAATGTGAAGTTTTCACCCTTCCTGCGTAAGAAATCTCATTGTTTTTTGTACAAATTCTGTTAAAATTTAATTACGCGGAACGGAGATTCCGCAGAAATTTATGGAGGATGAATGACAATGAAAAAACTTCTTGCGCTTCTTCTTGTCCTTGTCATGGTCGTTGCTCTGGTCGCCTGCGGCGGCAACGGCAACGAGACCGAGGCACCGACGAATGATTCTCAGCCCGCTTCCGACGCCACTGAGGATACCGGCAACAGCGACACCCCTGTGGGCCCCGATCTGAAGGTCGCCGTGTTCTACTACACCTATTCCGACACCTACATCTCCAGCGTCCGCACCGCTCTCGATGCACAGCTGGACGCGCTGGGCGTTACCTATCAGGACTTCGACTCCAACGGCAACCAGACCACGCAGAACGAGGCCATCCAGACCGCAATCGCTGACGGCTATAACCTGCTGATCGTCAACATGGTCACCTCCGGTTCTTCCGACACCGCGAAGGGCATCATGGAGCTGGCCGGCGATGTGCCCGTTATCTTCTTCAACCGCGCAGTCGATGAGGACGGCGTCGAGGCTTCCGCTTCCGTCCTGAACGCTTATGAGAACATCGCATTCGTCGGCACCGACGCCCCCGAGGCAGGCCATCTGCAGGGCAAGATGGTCGGCGAGTACGTCCTCGAGCACTATGACGAGCTCGACCTGAACGGCGACGGCAAGATCTCCTACGCCATGTTCAAGGGCGACGAGGCAAACGTCGAGGCCATCTACCGTACCCAGTACGGCGTTGAGGACGCCAATGCTGTCCTGACTGCCGCCGGCAAGCCCGAGCTTGTCTACTTCGATGCCAACAACACCTCCGGCTATCAGGTCGACCTGAACGGCCAGTGGTCCGCTGCTGCAGCACTCGATTACATGAACACGAACCTCTCGCAGTACAACGAGGGCAACAACAACATGATCGAGCTCATCATCTGCAACAACGACAACATGGCTGAGGGCTGCATCTCCGCTCTGGAGTCCGCGGGCTACAACAACGGCACCGGCAAGACCATCCCGGTCTTCGGCGTTGACGCCACCGATTCCGCCAAGGAGCTCATTGCCAACGGCAAGATGACCGGCACCGTCAAGCAGGATGCCGAGGGCATGGCTGCCGCCATCGCTCAGATCGCCAAGGCTGTCGGCGAAGGCACCGCTCTGAAGGACGCCGTCGCTGCTACGGCTGAGAGCAACACCGAGATGTACAGCGTCGCCGAGGGCGTTGCCACGAAGCTGTATGTCGCTTATGCTCCCTACACCGCGTAAGCATCGGACATAAAAACTCTGACTGATCGAAATCGAAAAGGGGAGGCTGCCGCAGGGCGGCAGCCTCCTTTTCAGATTTTCAAACAGGCCAAGGAAGTAAGGAGGACATGAAATGAATATGGATCAGGATATCTTGCTGCAGATGACGGATATCACGAAGACCTTCCCGGGCGTCAAGGCGCTCGATCATGTTTCTCTGACGCTGAAACGGGGAACCGTCCATGCTCTGATGGGAGAAAACGGCGCAGGCAAATCCACGCTGATGAAGTGCCTGTTCGGCATTTATAACAAGGACAGCGGAACCATCCTCCTGGAAGGCAAAGAAGTCAATTTCAAAAACAGCAGAGAGGCGCTGGACAATGGCGTGGCCATGGTCCATCAGGAGCTGAATCAGGCTCTGAAGCGCTCTGTTATGGATAATATCTGGCTGGGGCGTTACCCGAAGCATCTCGGACTGGTGGTCGACGAGACCAAAATGTACCGGGAGACCATGAAAATATTCGACGAGCTGGGCATCAATGTCGATCCGCACCGGATCATGAGCACGATGCCCGTTTCGCAGCGTCAGATGGTCGAGATCGCGAAGGCGGTCTCCTATCGTTCGAAGGTCATCGTATTTGACGAGCCGACCTCCTCTCTTACGGAGGACGAGGTCGAGCATTTGTTCCGAATTATCAACATGCTCCGCGACCGGGGCGTGGGCATCATTTATATTTCGCATAAAATGGCGGAGATCAAGCGCATCTCCGACGAGATCACCATCATGCGCGACGGCCAGTGGATTGCGACCCGCCCGGCTGCCGAGCTGGAGGTCAACGATATCATCCGCCTGATGGTCGGCCGCGAGCTGAACAATCAGTTCCCGCCGAAAACGAACAAGCCGGGCGAGCCCTTCCTGAAGGTCGAGCACCTGACGGGCCAGTATAACGGCCTGCGCGATGTGAATTTCACGGCGCGCCGCGGCGAGATCCTCGGCCTGGCCGGTCTGGACGGCAGCGGCCGCACGGAGACGCTCGAGTGCATCTTCGGCGTGATGACCCGCAAGGACGGCTCAATCACCCTCGACGGCAAGCCCTGCCGCAACCGCAATGCGCGCGAGTCCATCAAAAACGGCTTTGCCCTGCTGACGGAGGAGCGCCGCTCGACCGGCATTTTCTCCATCCTGAATATCCGGGAGAATACGGTCATTTCCAGCCTGAAAAAGCACCGCCGCGGCATCTGGCTGAGCAACCGCTCCATGAAGAAGGATACGCAGTGGTCCATTGATGCCATGCACACCAAGACGCCGTCTCAGGAGACGAAGATCCGCAGCCTCTCCGGCGGCAACCAGCAGAAGGTCATTCTCGGCCGCTGGCTGCTCACCGACCCGGACGTGCTGCTGCTCGACGAGCCGACGCGCGGCATCGACGTCGGCGCAAAGTACGAAATTTATCAGCTCATCATCGACCTTGCCAACCGCGGCAAGACCGTGCTGATGGTCTCGTCCGAGATGCCGGAGCTTCTGGGCGTCTGCGACCGCATCCTTGTCATGTCAGGCGGCCGCCTTGCCGGTGAAGTGGATGCCAAAACGACCAGCCAGGAAGAAATCATGCGGCTGGCAGCAAAATACGTTTAAGGGAGGGCCTCGGTCATGGCAAATCCTGTGACAAAAATTCGCAATACGGCTGCGGACTACCGCAAGCTGGACGGGCGCGACAAGCGCCGCTTCTGGACGGACGGCATTCTGAACAATGCGCTGTACATCCTGATGGCGATCTTCATCATCTACACCGCCATCGTCAACCATAACTTCCTGAAGATCGGCTCCATCACGAACATCATCTCGCTGGCCGCTGCGTCCCTTCCGTTCGCGCTCGGCGTTGCGGGCTGCATCGTCCTGACGGGCACCGACCTTTCCGGCGGCCGTGTCGTCGGCCTGTCCGCTGCCCTTTCTGCCGCCCTGCTGCAGAAGACGGATCTTGCCCGCAGAATGTTCAGCTGGATGCCGAATATCCCCACCTGGGCCGGTATCTGCATCGCCATTCTTGCGGTCATCGCCATCGGTGCGATCATCGGCTTTGTCAACGGTTTCTTCGTTGCAAAGTTCAAGCTGCATCCCTTCATCGTCACGCTGGCCACGCAGCTCATCACCTATGGCCTGATCCTCGTGTTCTTCATGCTCAACGATAACAACGGCCAGCCGCTGTCCGGCCTGTCCGACGGTTATTCGAGCTTCATCAAGGGCAAGATGATCTCCATCGGCGCTGTCAGCCTGCCGTGGTATGTGCTTTATGCCATCATCCTGCTCGTCATCACCTGGTTCCTGTGGAACAAGACGACGTTCGGCAAGAACATGTTCGCCGTCGGCTCGAACGCCGAGGCGGCCAATGTCTCCGGCGTGAACGTCTTCCGCACGACGGTCCTTGTCCACACGTTCGCCGGTGTGATGTACGGTCTGACCGGCTTTATCGAGGGCGCGCGCATCAGCTCCATCACGCAGTCCACCGGCCTGAACTATGAGTGCGATGCCATTGCGGCCTGCGTCATCGGCGGCGTTTCGTTCGTCGGCGGCACCGGCAAGATCAGCGGCATCGTGCTCGGCGTTCTCATCCTGCGTATCATCTTCGCTGCGCTGACCTTCCTTGCCATCGATTCCAGCCTGCAGTACATCATCAAGGGCCTCATCATTCTGGTCGCCTGCTCTCTGGATATGCGCAAGTACCTTGTCAAAAAGTAAAGACAACAGCTGCTCCTCCGGGCCTCCTGCCCGGAGGAGTTTTTATATTACAGAGCAAAAGCAGGGGAGCGGCATGCCGCTCCCGGCGCGATGCCTGCGATTCGTAACGGGTATCGTTGAAACGGTATGCACCGATTGCGTCTGTAGCGGCGCTCACTGCGCAGCCGTTGGCGGCTTTGCCGCCTTACGGATGCGGCGTGCCCTTTGCGGGCGGTGAGCGCCATTCAGGCTGTAGGTTTGGTGGCACCCCGCCGACCGCACCTGACCTTGTAGGGGAGCGGCATGCCGCTCCCGGCGCTGCACCTGCGGAATTGACAGACTATCGTTAAAACGGTGAACGCCCCCGATTTGTCATTGCGAGGCCCCAACGGGGCCGTGGCAATCTCGGGAAGGCAGTTGCGATTTCGCCGAAGGCTTCCCCACGATCCGACTGTGTACTGCGAGATTGCCACGTCGGCCTGTGGCCTCCTTGCAATGACACGTCAGGGAGTGCCGTGGTGCACCAGCGCTCTCCTACGGTTTAATTCCCCTGTACAAGGCGCTCACTGAGCGCCGCTACAGACGCAATTGGTGCGTACCGTTTTCACGGTGGCTTGTACGGGACGGCAGTGCCTTCCCGAGATTGCCACGGGCGCAAAGCGCCCTCGCAATGACAAACCGTTGGCGTTCACCGCTTTATCGACAGCCTGCAGTGATCGCCAGCATTGCGCCGGGAGCGGCATGCCGCTCCCCTACAACGCTCGACCGGCGGCCTTGTGAAATTTTCCCC
>NZ_DBFZUT010000076.1:0-20270 GCF_048519415.1 Faecousia sp.
GTTTCGGAGGGAAGGATCGTGTAGCGGCAGAATTGCAAAATAATACTGCAAAATTCTATTTTGCAATTCTGAAAGCAGCATGGCGAAAAAGTCCAAAGGGACCTTTTTGACAAGCAGAAGCCCCGGTGCGATGCACCGGGGCTTCTGCTCGTTATTCTGAAGAGGATCAGCCGTGATAGTTGATAACCTTCTCGAACTTCTCGGCAACAAGGCTTGCGCCGCCGATCAGGCCGCCGTCGATCTCAGGCTGGCTCATCAGCTCGGTCGCGTTCTTGTCATTCATGCTGCCGCCGTAGAGGATACGGACCTGGTCGGCAGCGTCACCAAACAGCTCGCGGATCGCAGCACGGATGGCGGCGATGGTGCGGTTGGCGTCCGTCGCCGTGGCGGTCATGCCGGTGCCAATGGCCCAGATCGGCTCATAGGCGATGACGACATCCGTCACCTTTGCCGGGCTGACGCCGCACAGAGCGGCCTTCGTCTGCATGCAGACGACTTCGTTCGTGATGTTGGTCTGCTTCTGCTGCAGGCTCTCACCGACGCAGACGATGGGCTTCAGGCCTTCGGCCAGGACCTTCAGGACCTTCTTGTTGACGGTCTCGTCGGTCTCGGCGAAGTACTGACGACGCTCGGAATGGCCGAGGATGACATACTCGACGCCGAGCTCCTTCAGGCTGGCGATGTTGCACTCGCCGGTGAAAGCGCCCTTGTCCTCAAAATGGACGTTCTGCGCACCGAGCTTGATGTCTGTGCCCTTCAGCTGCGTTGCGGCAGCGAACAGGCTGACGGTCATCGGGCAGACAACGACTTCCGCCTTCGTGCGGACCTGGATCTTCTTCAGGTCTTCGACAAGGGCGACAGTCTCAGCGGGCGTCTTGTTCATTTTCCAGTTGCCCGCGATCATGGGTTTTCTCATGGGGGTCAGATCCTTTCTATGTTGCGCTTGGAATTAATACAGCTTCTTGCGGATTTCGACGTTGCCGGACGGGCACTGGTTCTTGCAGTTGCCGCAGTTAACGCACTTATGCTCGTCTTCCTTCACGCCACTGACGATCTTCATCGTGGAGCTGCAGCCCAGACGGTTTGCACCGGCCTTGAGCATGGCAACGGCATCGTCATAGGTACGAACGCCGCCGGAGGCCTTGACGCCCATCTCGGGGCCGACGGTCTCGCGCATCAGGCGGACATCCTCGACGGTAGCGCCGCCGGTGGAATAACCGGTGGAGGTCTTCACGAAGGCAGCGCCGGCGAGCTTCGCGACGGTGCAGGCCTTGACCTTCTCTTCGTCGGTCAGGAGGCAGGCCTCGATGATGACCTTGACCTTGGCACGGCCCTTGACGGCGTTGACAACGCCCTCGATGTCGCGCTTGACAAGCAGCCAGTCGCCGGACTTGATGGCGCCGACATTGATGACCATGTCGATCTCACGAGCGCCCTTGGAGGCGGCGTCGGAGGCCTCGAAGGCCTTCGCCTCGGGGGTGCTGGTGCCGAACGGGAAAGCGATGACGCAGCACGGCGTCACGCCGCTGCCCTCGAGCTGCTGGGCGACATACTGAATGTAGGAGGGGTTCACGCACACGCTGGCGCAGTGATACTTCTTGGCCTCGTCGCAGATCTTGCGGATCTCGTTGACGCTGGCTTCCGGCTTCAGGTAGGTATGGTCAATGTACTTGGCCATGTCTGCCGGGGTATAACCGTCGCCGGCGGCGGGCGTCTGGGTCTGCGCGCCGTACTTGGAGCAGATCTCCTCCGTTACCTGTCTGATAATTTCATTGATATCCATTGAAAGTCGTTTCCTTTCGTATCGTTTATGCGTTTTTCAGCGCTTCCTCGGCGATCTTCGCCGTGGCCGTCAGGCCAAGGCGCGTTGCGCCTGCGGCAAGCAGTTCTTCTGCCTGCGCGAGCGTTTTGATGCCGCCGTCGATCTTGATGCCGACATTGCGGCCGAGGATCTCGCTGGCAAAGCGGACATCCTCAACGCGGGCGCCGTGGCCGCTGAGCATATTCTGGATCTTCACATAGTTCACGCCGCTGCTGCGCAGCATCTGCAGAACGGCGCGCTTCTCCTCCGGCGTGTAGAGCGCATGCTCGAACACGGCCTTGAGCTGGACCTTGCCGACCGCACAGCGCACGAGCTCATCGAGCTCACGCTGCGCCACATCGAGACGGCCGGACTTGATGGCCAGCACGTTCAGGGCGACGTCGACCTCCGTGGCTCCGTTGGCCATGCACTCGCGCAGCTCCGCCAGCTTGGCGGCCTGCGACATGCAGCCGTGCGGGAACCCGATGGCCGTGCCGACGGCGACGGGGCTGCCGAGCAGGATCTCGCGCGCAGCCGGTACATAGTACGGTGCAACGCAGACCGCTGCGACGGAGTATTTCCGTGCGACGGCACATTCGCGCTCGATGGTCTCAAGCGTCGTGTCGGGGTTGAGAAGAGAGTGCTCCAGATGGGAGATCACGTCCACGCCCGTGACCATGCCGGCATAGGGCGCGTCCGTTACCGTCGGTTCCAGATGGAAATACTGCATGACCTGCTGCTCCACCTGTTTCCGGATCGCTTCGATATCCATATCCATCTCACCTGTTTCGTGGAATGTGGGAATGCGTCACCTCAGTGGTATTCCCGGGTCTCGCCGTCGAGCGTGATGTGATCGATGACACCGCAGATCGTCAGATCGGCGATGACGGAGCGGCCGAGGAACATGTTCGCCGAGCCGCCCTCGACATTCACAAGGACCGTATCTCCGATCCCGGCGTCCGCCACGTCAAAGGCGATGGCCTGATTCCCGGTCAAACTGCCGTTCTCGTCGATATAGTCGATGATCATCAGCTTCTGACCGGTGTAGCAGGCATCCTTCACCGTAGAGACGACGTTCCCGACGACCCTGGCCAGCTTCATCCGAGCTTCGGCAGGATAGCCTCCACGTCATCGTGCGGGGACGGGATGACATGGGTGCCGTACAGCTCACCGACGCGCTTTGCAGCGGTGGCGCCTGCGTCCACAGCAGCCTTGACAGCGCCGACATCGCCGCGGACCATAACGGTCACGAGGCCGGAGCCGATCTTCTGCTCACCGATGAGATGCACATCGGCTGCCTTGACCATAGCATCAGCAGCTTCGACAGCGCCGATGAGGCCGCGGGTCTCGATCATACCAAGAGCGAGTTTCATAGGTTATTCCTCCAGATTATTCTTTAATTCTGACATTGTACGAGTCGATAAAACCGACGATCGCCGAGTCGGCCGCAGGCACCGTCTTGCGGAACATGCGCGCCGCCTCCTTGGAGCCGATCATGAAGACAAAGTCCCCGCGACCGGCCTGCCGGGTCGCGTCGGCAGCCACGATCATCTTCGTTTTTACGCCTTTTTCAATGAGCTGAACGACGAGCAGCGGGATATTTTCCAGCCGCTCCTCCTTCACGCTCGCCACGACGCAGCCGACGACTTCCCCGATATACATAGCTTAACCGATGTTCGGCAGGATGGCTTCCACGTCGTCGTGCGGAGACGGGATGACATGGGTACCGTACAGCTCGCCGACGCGCTTTGCGGCGGTAGCGCCTGCGTCGACAGCGGCCTTGACAGCGCCGACATCGCCGCGGACCATGACGGTCACGAGGCCGGAGCCGATCTGCTGCTTGCCGATCAGATGAACATTAGCTGCCTTGACCATGGCATCGGCTGCTTCGACAGCGCCGATCAGGCCGCGGGTCTCAATCATACCAAGAGCGAGTTTCATAGGTTATTTCCTCCGTAAATCAATTCTGAAAAAATCAGCCGAGGGTGGGCAGGATGTTCTCCACGTCGTCGTGCGGGGACGGGATGACATGGGTGCCGTACAGCTCGCCGACGCGCTTCGCGGCGGTAGCGCCTGCATCGACAGCGGCCTTGACAGCGCCGACATCGCCGCGGACCATGACGGTCACGAGGCCGGAGCCGATCTGCTGCTCACCGATCAGATGAACGTTTGCTGCCTTGACCATGGCATCGGCTGCTTCGACAGCACCGATCAGGCCGCGGGTCTCGATCATGCCTAATGCTTCTTTCATGATAAAAAACCTCCAATGATTGTGTATGTGAAAATATTTTTACGCTTAATAAAGGGACTTGACGATATCGGGATGCGGGTGCGGGATCACAACGCTCTCCGACAGCAGGCCCTTGACCTCGGGCATGCCTTCGGCGGCATGGATGGCAGCGCGCACGGCAGCAACGTCGCCCGTCATGGTGATGAAGGACTTGCCGCCCAGGCCGCGGCCGAGACGAACGTCCATCAGGTGGATATCAGCCGCCTTCACGGCTGCATCGGCTGCGACAACGGCTGCGCAGAGGCTGTAGGCCTCCATAACGCCGATGGCAGCGACCTCGCCGATCTCGTTGCAGGCGTTGATGGCGCGGGGCACCTGCTCGTGCACATGGGAGATCACCATGCTGTCGATCAGGCGCTGACCGGCCTCGGCCTTGCCTGCCGCGACGCTTTCGCTGACGGCGGAGACCTCGCCCGTGACGATCACGATGTACTTGCCCGCGCAGACCGGCTGCGCCGTGACAAGCTGGACCGTCGCGGCCTTGAGCATCGCATCGCCGGCGTTGACGCCGAGCGGGATGCTCTGAACTTCAATCATACCCAGTGCATTCATTTGGCAGCCTTCCTTATCTCAATGTAGTCGGCGGTGATGTCCGTCACGACGCCGGAGATGCTGGCATGCATCTTGACGCCGAGCTTCTTCTCCGCGATGTCGGCCACGAGCTGGTTCTTGCGGACCTTATCCCCGACCGCAACGACCGGAACGCTCGGAGCGCCGACGCCCATGCGCAGCGCGATGCGCACGCAGCTCGTCGTCAGGGGCTTTTCCGCCATGGGCGCGGGAACGTCGTATTCCGCGATGCCGAGGCGCGCGATCAGACGCTCGACCGGGACCTTCTTGTTCTCCAGGCCGCCGTCCACCGGGCCGTAGACCTCCTTACGGGGGCGAACGCCCTTCGAGGCAATGGCAGACTTGAGCGTCTGCATCACCTGCGAGGGCTTCAGGCCGAAGTTGCAGGCGTAATAGGTGCATAGTCCGCAGTTGCAGCAGGAGAAGATGCCGTTGAATTCGCCCAGCAGATCGCCGCCGCTTGCCAGACTGCGCATGGCCTTATGCGGCTGCACATTCAGGCCGAGCGCGTTGCGCGGGCACATCTGCGTGCACATGGAGCACTGGCAGCAGACCGACATGATGAGCTGCAGATTGAGCTTCGGAGACTTCCGCTCCAGCAGGGGGTGATCCTTCGGGATGGCCAGCAGGCCGCCGGTCGTCTTCGTCACCGGGATATCCAGCGTGTCGACCACCCGGCCCATGCACGGGCCGCCGATGATGTATTTGCAGTCGCAGGTGGGACCGCCGGCGGCGTCCATGAGCTCCTGCAGGGAGATGCCGACCGGAACGCGGAGCGTGACAGGGTTCTTCACCGCGCCACCGACCGTGACATACTTCTCCGTGACCTTCTTGCCGTCGAGCGCGGCGGCAATATTCGTGAGCGTGCTGACGTTGCACACGACCGCGCCGACATCCAGCGGCAGACCGCCGGTCGGTACGACACGGCCCGTGACCTCGTAGACGATCTGCTGCTCATCGCCCGCAGGATAATAGCCCTGCAGCAGATGCAGCTCCACATCGTCCGCGTCCTTCAGCACTTCCTGCAACGCGGCAACGGCAGCGTGGTAATGCTCCTTCAGGCAGATAACCGCGCGCTTCGCACCGGTGAATTCCTTCACGGCGCGGATGCCGCGCACGACATCGGCTGCGAAATACTGCATGACCTGCTGGTCGACCCGCAGCAGCGGCTCACACTCGGCTCCGTTTGCGAGGACGAATTCGGCCTTGCAGTTGATCTTTACATGGGTGGGAAAGCCCGCGCCGCCCGCGCCGAGAATACCGGCGTCGCAGACCAGTTTATTCAGCTCCATCCCGTCCGCCTCAGATGATGCGGAAGTCGCCCTTCAGCACACAGCGTCTTGCGCGCGTAAAGGACTTCGCGCTCGTCAGGCCCTCGCCGGTCGGGGTGGCGATGGTCAGCGTGGTGTAGCCCTCGCCGCCGAAGCCCAGACCGGAGTAGGACGGGGCATTCTTGACGAAGATGGTCGTGTTCATGCGGCGGGCCGCACGGGACATGTTGTGCACGTTGGAGGAATGGATCATCGCGGAGTGCTGGCAGCCATGCTCTGCGCGGAAGGCCTCGTCCAGCGCCTCGTCGAAGTTGTTCACGCGGACCATGCCGAGCACCGGCATGAGCATCTCGACCTCGACAAACGGATGATAGCGGTCGACATCGGCGATGACAAGCACGGGATCGCCGCTGAACTGCACGCCGCTCTCGCGGAGGATGTACGTTGCGTCATGGCCGACAAACTTGCGGTTGATGACATACTTGCCGTCCTTCTGAATGAGCACGGTGCGGACGATCTTGTCGATATCCTCACCGTAGACGCGGTAAGCGCCGCACTTTTCCATCGTGTTCATGAGGGAGTCGGCAATGGAGTTGACCATGAAGACTTCCTTCTCGGCCACGCACAGGACATTGTTGTCGAAGCTCGCGCCGTCGACGATGTCCTTGGCAGCCTGCGCGATATCGGCGGTCTCGTCGACGATGACAGGGGGATTGCCCGGGCCTGCGGCAACGCACTTCTTGCCGGACTTCATGGCCACGCCGACAACGGCCTCGCCGCCGGTGACGGCCAGCATCTTGATGGCCTTGTGGGTCATAATGACCTTCGAGGTATCGAGCGTCGGCTCCTTCGCAGCGGTCATCAGGCCATTCGGGCCGCCCGCCTTCACGATCGCCTCATTGAGCAGCTCCATGGCCTTCTGAGAGGCGCGCTTTGCTGCCGGATGGGGATTATACACCACGGCGTTGCCCGCGGAGATCATGCTGATGGAGTTGTTGATGATGGTGGCGGTGGGGTTCGTGGACGGGGTGATGGCGCCGATAACGCCATAGGGGGCCGTCTCAACGAGCGTCAGGCCGTTGTCGCCGCTGAACGCCGTGGGGTGCAGATCCTCAATACCGGGGGTCTTGTTCGCAGCGAGGAGGTTCTTTGCGATCTTATGAGGCACCTTGCCGTAGCCGGTCTCCTCGTGCGCCAGAATGGCAAGCTCTTCGGCATGCTCCCGGGCGCAGACGCGCATGGCCTCGATCAGCTTGCCGCGCTCCTCGAGCGACATGTCCATGAGCTGATGCTGGGCACGGATGGCCGTGTCGATCGCGTCATGCACATCGTCGAACAGGCACTGCACGCCGGTCGGGGCAAACGAGCCCGTCTCAAAGCTGCTGCGTGTCTGCGCGGCAATTTGCTGGATCTGTTCTTTCGTCAATGCCATAACATATCCTCAACTTTCTAATATAGATTCGCGTTTGCTGGTTTTCTGAAATCAACCTCTGCTGAATTTCTCAAAAATCCGGGAGCCGTTGACGTCGACCGAATCAATGATGGCAACAATGCTCAGGTCGACGGGCTTGCCCTCTGTCACGGCCGTCTGGCGCGACGAGCTGCCGCTGACGACCATCACGACTTCCCCCTCGCCTGCGCCGACGGCGTCGATGGCGACGAGAAGGCCGCCCTTCTCCTGCCAGGTCTCAATGTCGATGGGCTTGATGAGCTGAAGCTTCAGCCCATTCAGCTTTTCGGCCTTGTTCGTGCTGACGACGGTTCCCTTCACTCTAGCTAGCTGCATGTGTTGTTTCTCCTTCATACCGCAGGATCACATCGGTCGCGGCCAGTGCGTCGCGTGCGGCGGGTGTGATGATCGCGCCGCTGCGGCAGCGGATCGTTTTGCTCTCCGTCTTCGCGGCGTCCAGAACATCCGCTTCCGTAACGAGGTCCGTGCCCTCCGGCTCCTGCGGAGCCACGGCGAAATACGGGCAGACCGTAACGGCCATCTGCCGCAGCGTGTCGATGGCCTCGGCGGTATCTGCAAGGAAGGTGTTGCGGCGGAAGCGGGGCGGCTCATAGTCGAGATACACCCGGACATCCTTCTGCCACAGAATAGCGCGCACGAGCAGATGCGACAGCGGGTCGCCGTCATCACCGGACGCGATGCGGCGCAGCAGCTCGAGCCGCGGCGAGACGAGGATGACCGTTTTGGCCTCCTTCACCCGCTCGAGCAGCCCGCCCGGCTCCAGCTTTCCAGCGTAGAGCAGGGCCTCGTCTGCAAACGTGTTCGTCTCCGGGATGCTCACGGGCGTGTAGGCGACGCCGAACTGCTCGTTCAGCGTCTGCTGCAGCTTTTCCGGGAAGGAGACACTGTCGGCCAGCAGCACGAGCACCTGCTCGGGGTGCTGCCTGCGGCGCTCCTCCTGCGCAATGCGGCGGACGACCTCAGCTACGATCAGCTCTGTTAACTTGTAAAGCTGTGCTCGATCCATAGCTACCTCTTACCCACAGCCGGTCAGGGAAGGACCTCCATCATCGGGGTCCCGCGCATGGCGATGGCATTGGCCTCATCGGTGTCGATGTGGACCTCCATATCATGGCCCTTGCCGCTGCGGACGATCACATTTTCAAATACGACGGCGCGCTCGCCCTCGGCGCGCAGGCGGACGGGCTGGCCGTCCCGCAGGCCGAAGAGCGCACACTGCGCCTCGGAAAGATGCAGATGGCGTGCCGCGATGATGACGCCCTCGGAAAGCTCGATCTCACCGGCGGGGCCGACGAGCCTGCATCCCGGCGTTCCGGCCGTTTTGCCGGACATGCGGACGGGCGCTTTGATGCCGAGCTTGAACGAATCGGTCATGGCGATCTCCACCTGCGTGGCGCTGCGCTCCGGGCCGAGCACGCGGACCTTGGCAAGCTGGCCCTTCGGTCCGACGATGGTCACCTGCTCCGTGCAGGCGTACTGCCCCGGCTGGGACAGCATGCGGAACACGGTCAGCTGATGGCCCGGTCCGAACAGGCGCTCGACATCCGCATGGCACAGATGCACATGGCGCGCAGACGATGCGACCGGAACGAAGATCCGGCCCGTTTTGCGGAAGACCTCTTCCGAAGTGGCAAGCTGGACCTTTCTCTGGACCTCAGATTTCTCCATGCCGTGCCTCCTCATTTCTGCACCGTCTTCAGGACGATGCCCTCGTAATACGTCTTGGCAAGGATGGTCTTGACATCGTCCAGCGTCGGGCGGACGATGTTTGTCTGCGTGGCGGTGTCCTCCAGCGCATGCTCGGCCAGCACGTCGATGTCCTCCATGCGGAATTTCGTGTCGCAGAGCTTCGGAATCTTCACATCGTCACACAGGCGGCGGACGGCCTCAATGGCCTTCTTCGAGGCCTGATCGACCGAGAGGTTATCGCACTTCTCGCCCATAGCCTGCGCCACGGTGGCAAGGCGGCCCATGCAGTAGGGACGGTTGTACTCCAGCACGCGCGGCAGCAGAATGGCGTTCGCTAGGCCGTGCGGGATGTTGTAGAAACCGCCGAGCTGATGCGCAATGCCATGCACGAGGCCGAGACCCGCGTTTGAGAAGGCAAGACCGGCCATATACTCGGCCCAGCACATATTCGTGCGGGCGTCCATGTTCGAGCCGTCGCGGACTGCGTCGCGCAGCGAGCCGGAGACCAGACGGACCGCCTCAAGAGACAGAGCGTCGGTGTAGGGCGTGTGCGTATTGCAGATGTAGGCCTCAATGGCGTGCGTCAGGGCGTCAATACCGGTGGCAGCCGTCAGAGAAGGCGGCATGCCGACCATGAGCATCGGGTCGTTCAGAGCCAAATGCGCAAGGCAGTTCGTGTCCACCATGAGCATCTTCGTCTTCGTCTCTTCGTCCGTGACGACGTAGGCACGCGTGCACTCGGAGCCGGTGCCGGCCGTCGTGTTGACGGCGATGATCGGCGTACCGCGCTTTTTCGACTTGTTGTAGCCGTTGTAATCCTGAATCTTTCCACCGTTGGCGGACAGGATGCTCACGGCCTTTGCCACATCGATCGGCGAGCCGCCGCCGATGGCGATGATCGCATCGCACTGGTGCTCCTGATAGAAATGCAGCGCGTCATAAACGATCCGGGTCGTGGGGTTCGGCTCCACGCCGTCATAGACCACATACTGGATGTTCGCATTATCGAGAACAGCCGTGACCTTTCCGGCGGTGCCGACCTTGATGAGGCCCTTATCCGTCACAACGAGGACGCACTTCGAACTCAGGCGCTGCAGAAAATGCGGGATCTTGGTGATGCCGTCGCGCCCGATGAGCGTTCTGCGCGGGGCATACAGTTCAACAATGCCTTCATTTCTCATAGTTGCTATCTCCATTTGTTTGCCGGGCGCATCGCTCAAAATCGCTCAAGCATACTACGCCCATCTTTACGGCATCTATCATCCCACAAAATTGGCGATCTGTCAATACATCGGCCAGGATTTTTTGTTTTTCGGCGAAATAGCCAAAATCGTTTGGAAATATTTTCACATACCAAGGCCCGATTGCAAAAACCCGCGCAGATCTTCCGGTTTCCCTTCCATCCGTGCGGGTTTCAATCGCTCATATTTCGCTCATTCAAACGGCAGTACCGTGCAGGGGATCCCCTGCCGGGCATAAAAGTCCAGATACTTCTGCGGTGCGCCGCTCGTTGTGATCATGCGGCAGGTCTTTTCCGGTGGAAAAACGCTGGCAAAGGCGCGGCGGTCGTACTTTGCGCTGTCAGCCAGAATGTAAAACCGGCGCGTCATGCGCGCAAGCTGGGTGTACAGGCCGATCTGATTCTTGTTGTTCACGGTGTAGCCGCGCTCCAGATCGATGCCGTCGACCGTGATGAAGACCTTGTCAAAGTAAAAGCCGCGCAGCACATGGCTGATGTCCGGGTCCAGCGTCTCAATATAATTCTTCCCTGCGTGGACATCGCCGCCCAGCAGCGTCACGGACGCATTCGGGCACTCGGCAAGCTCCAGCACCGCCGTGATGCTCGTCGTGACGACGGTCAGGCGCTCGACGTTCTGGAGCATGGACGCCAGCATATTGCACGTCTTGCCCGCGCCGAGGAACACGGACTCCCCTGCCTTGACCGAGGCCGCTGCCTCCTGCGCGATGCGGTATTTTTCCTCATCCGTGTGATTCAGAATCGCCGTTCCCTGCAGATAGCCCTTCGGCTCCTCCTTTTTCGGAAGCTGCAGGCCGCCGTGCGTGCGCTGAGCCAGTTCCTTTTCCTGCAGCAGCTCAAAATCGCGCCGCGTCGTTGCGACGGATGCCCCCGTCAGCGCGCAGGCCTCCGTCAGCGCAAGCGAGCCCTGCTCCTGCAGCCGCTCCAGCAGCCGCCGCTCCCGTTCCCAAGCTTTCATACTGCACCTCCGTAACCAGAACGTTAATTTCGCTCATAAATCGCTCATATGCAGTATATCACGCCGGAAGGCCGCTGTCAATCCCATTCCGAAAAGAAAAACAGCGCCGGGCGGCCGAATGGGCCGCCCGGCGAGAAGACCTTCTTCAATTGCTGTCGATGTGGCGCTGGATGCGGTCGATGATCATTTCGAGCGCGACCAAATTCTTGCCGCCCTCGAGCACGACAAGATCAGCATTTTTTTTGCTCGGCTCCACGAACTGCTCGTGCATGGGCTTGACCGTTGCAAGATACTGGCCGAGCACGGAATCGAGGCTGCGGCCGCGCTTGGCAACGTCGCGGCGGATGCGGCGGATGAGGCGGACGTCGGCGTCCGTATTCACAAAGATCTTGATATCCATCTGATCGCACAGGGCGTGGTTCTCAAAGATCAGGATACCCTCGACCAGAATGACCTTGCGCGGCTCGACCGTAACGGTCTCGTTCGTGCGGGAATAGGTCGCATAGTCGTAGACGGGGCACTCGATGCTGTGCCCGGCCTTCAGCTCCTTCAAATGACCGATCATCATGTCGGTGTCGAAGGCGTCCGGATGATCATAGTTGAGTTTGCGGCGCTCCTCGATGGTCAGCTCGTCATAGGGCCGATAGTAATTATCGTGGCTGAGCACGGTGACATCGTCCTGAAAGCGGGCGATCAGGTTCTTCATCAGCGTTGTTTTGCCGCTGCCGCTGCCGCCTGCGATGCCCAGCACAATGATATTTGACATTCTATTTCTCCTCTATCGAAATACCGGGCTGCGCATGTCCCGGTGCAAAGGATTCAGCTTGTCAAAAAAGTCCAAAGGGACTTTTTTGACAAGCTGCTTTCAGAATTGCAAAATTAAATTTTGCAGCATGATTTTGCAATTCTGCCGCTGCGGCGGGTTATTTGACGCGAAAGGACACCCTGACGGTTTCCTTTCACGCTTTTCTTCCCTCCGAAACTTTCGGCTGTGCAGGTTTTTTGACAGTCTGGGATTCTCCTGCCCCCGAAAGCGGGAGCAGGAGAACCGGTTTGATCAGGACTCAGCGCTGACCCTTATCGTAGGGGATGCCCTCAGCCTTCGGGGCTCTGGACTTCTTGGACGTGAAGGCCAGAACGATGAGGGAGACGAGGTAGGGCAGCATGTTATAAACGACGCTGGGCATGTTGAGCTTGAGCAGGAAGTCAAAGCTGGAGTAGACATTGCCCAGAGCGCGGAAGAAGCCGAACAGGATCGCAGCCAGTGCGATCTTCACCGGACTCCAGCCGCCGAAGATCATGACGGCGAGGGCCAGGAAGCCGAAGCCCGCGACGCCGTATTCAAACTTCCAGACACTGACGCCGGCCGTGATGAAAGCGATGCCGCCGAGGCCGCCGAGCACGCCGGAGATCATGACACCGGCATAACGCATCTTGTAGACGTTGATGCCGACGGAGTCCGCCGCCTGCGGATGTTCGCCGCAGGCACGCAGGCGCAGGCCGAAGCGCGTCTTATACAGCACAACGAACGAGACGATCAGTGCAATGACGGCAACCAGCATGAACCAGTTGAACTCGAATTTGCCGATGTTCAGGATGAAGAGCTTCTTCGGCTCGATGTAGGAGATATCGGAGGAAACGTCGTTGCCACCGGACATCGACGTGTTCATAGCCTTGACCGCGACAGTCGCAGCAGCCGTTGCCAGCAGGTTCATGGCCGTGCCGGTGATGGTCTGGTCCGCGCGGAACGTGATCGAGGCGATGGCAAGCAGCAGCGAGTACAGCAAGCCTGCCGCAGCGCTGGCGAGGATGACCGTCAGGACCATGACCGGTGCGCCGACGGAGACCGGCAGGAATTTCATGACAAGTGCGCCGCCGAGTGCGCCGATGACCATGATGCCCTCAAGGCCGATGTTGATGACGCCGGAACGCTCCGAGAAGCAGCCGCCCAGGGCGACGAGAAGCAGGACCGAGGCAAAAATGATCGTATACTGGATCAGCAGTGTCATTTCTGCGCACCTCCTTTCTGTTCTTCCGCAAGCTTGGCGCGCGCGGCACGGCGCTCATCGCCCTTCCGCAGCGAGGCCTGCAGGCGCTCCTTCAGGAAGCCGCTGAACGCGCACAGGAAGATGATGAGGCTGGAGATCAGGCTGGAGATCTGCGGAGAATAGACCGTCAGGTCGACATTGCCGCCGCCGGTCGTGATATGCTGGATGAAGAACGAGGCGAGAATGGAGCCGAAGGGGCTCAGACCACCAAGGAAGGCAACGGCGATGCCGTTGAAGCCCATGCCCGGAACAGAGGAGATCGTCGTCTCCCAATCCTCGATGCCGGTCAGATAGTACAGGCCTGCGCCCATACCGGCAAGGCCGCCCGCGATGACCATCGTGAGGATGACGTTGCGGTTTTCCTTCATGCCGCAGTACTTCGCGGCGTTGAAGTTGAAGCCGGTCGCCTTCAGCTCATAGCCGAACTTCGTCTTGTTCAGGATGACCCAAACGAGGACCGCCATGAGGATGGCAAGCGGGATGGCAATGGTCACGGTCTTCTCGCCTGCAAACAGCTTGCTCAGGCCGAGGCTCGGGATGAGAGCCGAGGGGTTAGCCGCCGTCAGGGACTTCGTATAGGGGCTGTTCGGGTGCTTGACCGTTGTCAGGATCAGGTTCGTCAGATACAGGGCGATCCAGTTGAGCATGATGCCGGAGATGACAACGTTGACATTGCAGTAGGTACGCAGCGCACCGGAAATGGCACCGAGGAGCGCGCCGGCAGCAATAGCCAGCAGCAGGCACAGGTACCACGGCAGCTGCCAGGCGATCGCGGCATAAAGGCCGACGCATGCGCCCGCGACATACTGACCGGCCGCGCCGATGTTGAACATGCCGACCTTATAGGCGAACAGGATGGACAGCGCACACATCAGCAGCGGCGCCGTGCGGACGAGCGTCTGGCCGAAATACTTCATGCGCAGCTTGCCCGCCGGATAATGGAAGAAATTCTTCAGCAGGGCGGACATGGACTTCCATGCGCCCGCGGGGTTGATGATGAGCAGGACGACATAGCCGATGGCCACGCCGAGAATGATGCACAGCAGAGAGGTCAGAAGGGTCTGGAAGCTGTCGCTGCGCAGCAGAGACTTGCGCTTTTTCATGCCCCGTGCACCTCCCTCTTTGCACCGGCCATATAGAGGCCGAGCTCTTCAACAGTCGTTTTCTTCGGATCGAGCTCGCCGACGATCTCGCCCTCGTACATGACGAGGATGCGGTCGGAGAGGCTCATGACCTCGTCCAGCTCCAGCGAGACGAGGAGAACGGCCTTGTTCTTGTCGCGCTGAGCGACGATCTGCCTGTGGATGTACTCAATGGCGCCGACATCGAGGCCGCGGGTCGGCTGCACGGCGATGAGCAGCTGCGGGTCCTTATCGATCTCGCGGGCGATGATCGCCTTCTGCTGGTTGCCGCCGGACATGGCACGCGCCAGTGTGATGGGGCCCTGACCGGAGCGGACGTCATACTGGTCGATGAGGTGCTCGGCATAGGTGCGGATGTTCTTGCGCTTCAGGAAGCCCGCACCGTTGACGAACTGCGGCTCAAAGTAGCGCTGCAGCACGAGGTTGTCCTCGAGCGTATAGTCCAGCACGAGGCCGTGCTTATGGCGGTCTTCCGGGATGTGGCTCATGCCGAGGATGGAACGCTTGCGGATCTGCATATTCGTGATATCCTGACCGCACAGCGTGACCGTGCCCTCCTTCACAGGCTCGAGGCCGGTCAGGCCGTAGACGAGCTCCGTCTGGCCGTTTCCGTCGATGCCGGCGATACAGACGATCTCGCCCTCGCGCACGTTGAACGAGACCTGCTTGACGGCGTTGTTGTGGTGGAGCTTCGAAGCAACCGTGAGGCCCTTGACCTCCAGGATGGGCTTGCCGGGCTTGGCAGGCTCCTTGTGGACGGCAAATTCCACATCGCGGCCGACCATCATGCGGGAAAGCTCTTCCTTCGTCGTGTTCTTGATGTCCACGGTGCCGATGTACTTGCCCTTGCGCAGGACGGTGCAGCGGTCCGCCACGGCCATGATCTCGTTGAGCTTGTGGGAGATGAAGAGGATGGACTTGCCTTCCTTTGCCAGGCCACGCATGATGTCCATGAGCTCATCGATCTCCTGCGGCGTCAAAACGGCAGTTGGCTCATCAAAAATCAGGATCTCATTGTCGCGGTAGAGCATCTTGAGGATCTCCGTGCGCTGCTGCATGCCGACGGTGATGTCCTCGATGAGAGCATCGGGGTCGACGTGCAGGCCATACCGCTCAGAGAGCTTCATGACCTTTTCCCGGGCCTGATCCTTCTGCAGGAAGCCCGCCTTGTTCGGCTCCACGCCGAGGATGATGTTTTCAAGCACCGTGAAGCACTCCACGAGCTTAAAGTGCTGATGCACCATGCCAATGCCCAGTGCATTGGCATCGTTCGGATCATTGATCTTGACTTCCACGCCATCCTTCTTGATAATGCCCTCTTCCGCCTGATACAGGCCGAACAGGACGCTCATCAGCGTGGACTTGCCCGCGCCGTTTTCGCCGAGAAGCGCATGGATCTCGCCATGGCGAAGCTGGAGCGTGATGTTGTCGTTTGCAATGATACCGGGGAACCGCTTGGTGATATTCAGCATTTCGATTGCATACTGTTCGTTACCCAAACCGATTGCCTCCCTCTCTTATGGTTTCAGATTCTATTATAATCAATTCCATGTTTGATTTCAAACACAAAAAGCTCCCGCAGCCAACTTTTTCATTTTTTTATGCATTTCGACCAAAAGTAGTATTTTATCCCCGGGCGCAAGCATGTATTTTGCAGCATTTTGACGAATCAAAAAAAGGACGGGTCAAAGCCCGTCCCGGATATGTCGAACTATTTTTTTACAGCCGTCCGCCGCTCAGCGCATGCTTCACCCTTTTCTTGAACAGCGCAGTATCGCGTTTGCCAACGCCGCCGCAGCGATCACGGTATCGCGGCGGGGCGCGCTGACCTCGATCCCGACGGAAGCCGAGGTCACGGCGCTGATTTCCGGCACAGATAACGGCTGACCTGTCAAAGCACCTATCCCGAAGTCCGAAACAAAGAGGAGATCGCAACGATGAACACGCCCAAGCTTTTACCCTCGCTGATGTGCGTTGACTTTACCCGCATGGCGCAGACGCTGGAGGTTTTCGAACAGTGCGGCATAGACGCCCTGCATGTCGATATCATGGATGGAGAATTCGTGCCGAACTATGCGCTGGGCACGGATTTCTGCAGGCAGCTGCGCAAGCTGACGCCGATCCCGCTGGACATTCATCTGATGATCTCGCGGCCCGATACGAAGCTCTCATGCTTTGCGATCCAGCCGGGCGAGTATGTCTCGGTGCACTGGGAGAGCACGCCGCACATCCATCGCACGATCGGTGCAATCGCCGCGCTGGGCGGAAAGCCGATGCTCGCGATCAATCCTGCGACGCCGTATGATGTGATCCGCTATCTGCTGCCCGATCTGGCAGGCGTGCTGGTCATGACGGTCGATCCCGGCTTTGCCGGTCAGCAGCTCGTTCCGGCCATGCTGCAGAAGCTGCGCGATCTGCGCGCATTTCTGGACGAAAACGGCTACCCGGATCTGGAGATCGAGGTAGACGGAAACGTCAGCTTTGAAAATGCGGAGAAAATGCGGCAGGCCGGGGCGACGATGTTCGCCGGCGGCAGCTCCAGCGTCTTCTGGAAGGGCGCTTCTCTAAGCGAAAACATCCAGAGAATGTACGCCGTAATAGGAAAGCGCAATATTGCAGTTCTGCGGGCAGTAAAATAAGATAAGCAAGAAAATAGCCGGGCTGACTTTGTAATAGGTCGGCCCGGTTTTCGGCTGAGCAGCTTTCGTTGTCCGAACGCGTCGGCATACAAAAAGGACGGGCCGAAGCCCGTCCTTTTGCGGTTCCTTATGGGGAATTAGCCCTTGATGTTGCCGAGGTAGTTCACGGAGATGTTGGAGACGGTCGGCTCGACAGTGGTGTCGTTGGAGACCTTCACCTTGCCGTTGAACATATCAGCGACGAGAGCGGTGTAATCCTCAACAGTGAACTTGCCGTCTTCCCACTGCGTGGTCTCGAGCGGGAGCTGGACATAGTTCGCGGAAGGATCGGTGTCAGAGACGAGGCCGAGGGTCTCGATCTTGCCGGCGTAGTTGGCCCACTTGCCATTGACAATGACATCGGTCAGGGTGTCGATGGTGGTGGGAGCAAGGCCCTTCATAGCGGAAGTAACAGTCATGCCTTCGCCGTAGCCGCCGTCGATGATAGCGGACTGGTCGGTGTCGACGCCGATGACCTTGCCGTTGACCTTCTGAGCAGCCTCAGCAGCAGAGGTGAAGATGCCGCCGCCGCAAGCGAAGACCAGCTGAGTGCCGTTGGAATACCAGGTGTCCATAACAGCGGTGATGTCGCCGTCGCCGTAGAACTGGCCGCCGTAGATGTAGTTGACCTCAACGCCCTTAACGCCCTTGGCAGCAGCAGCGGCGTCAACGCCCTGCACGAAGCCGTAGCCGAAGCGGATAACAGCAGGAACAGCCATGCCGCCGAGGAAGCCAAGCTTGGTGTAGCCGAGGCAGACAGCAGCGTAACCGGCCATGTAGCCGCTGAGCTCTTCCTGATAAACAGCGCAGTAAACGTTGCTCAGGTCGACGTAGTCAGCGAGGTTCCAGTTGTCGGGGTTGTAGTCGTAGGTCTCACCGGCGTTGGCAACAGCAGCCTCGAGCAGATCGCCCTTGGCGACGTCCAGCGCGATGAACTTCACATCGGGGTACTGCGGAGCGACCTCAACGATGGTGCCGCCGAAGGCATAGCCCGGCATCACGATGACGTTGTAGCCGTCAGCGATGGCCAGCTCGGTGGAAGCAACACGGCCGGCAGTGGAGTTGTCGGTGGGCTTGTAGTACTTGAAGTCATAGCCGTTGTCGCCGGCAAACTTCTGGCAAGCCTCATAGGTGGTCTGGTTGAAGGACTGGTCGGTGATGTCGCCGTAGTCGGTGATCATCGCGATCTTGACGTCGCCGTTGTTGTCATCGGGCTCGGTCGCATCGGTGTTGCCGTCCGTGCTCTCATCGGTGTTGGTATCTTCCGTGGGAGCAGCAGTGGGAGCATCGGTCTCGCTGTCGTTGTTGGCACAGGCCACGAACAGGCAGGAGATCATAGCAAGGACAAGGAGCATTGCTAAGAGTTTCTTCATTTTCTTAACCTCCATTTATTTTGGCTCAAGGCCGTAAGCAATTATTACACAATTTGGCGTGAAAATCAAGGCGCTGTAAAATTTTTGTGAAAAGCGCCAAAAATCAGGCCTCCATACTGTCTTTTGTAAAGCTGAACGGCAGCAATTCGGGCAGTTTTACGGTGAACACACCGCCGCCGGCCTTCTGCATATGGATCTCGAAGTCCGGGCCGCAGAATTCCTGCATGACCTGACGGCACACACCGCACGGGCCGCTCGGCTCGTCTTGAGCCTGCGCAGGCTTCCCGGCAGGACCGCCGACCACGGCAATGGCGGCAAAGTCATAGCAGCCGTCGTACACCGCCTTGAAAAAGGCCGTGCGCTCCGCGCAGTTTGTGGCGGAGAAGCTGGCATTTTCAATGTTGCAGCCCTGATAGACACGGCCGTCCTTCGTCAGCAGTGCAGCGCCGACAGCATAATGGGAATACGGCGCATAGGCGCGCTCGCGGGCCTCATGCGCAAGCTCCAGCAGTTTTTCCGGTGTCATGGCAATCTCCCCTTTCAGAAATTACAGAATCTCGGTGGCAAAGCTCGTGCCGGGCGTCTGATACGGAACACCGAGCAGCTCCGTCACGGTCGCGGCAATGTCCGCAAACGACTTGCGCGTGCCGAGATTCACAGGGCGCAGGTGCTTGCCCGCCATCAGCAGCGGCACATACTCGCGGGTATGGTCCGTCGTGCGGGTGTAGGCGGGGTCGCAGCCGTGGTCGGCCGTGATCATAACGAGGTCCTCGTCGCCGAGCTGCGGCAAAAGCTCCGCCAGCCAGCCGTCGAATTCCGTCAGAGCTGCGGCATAGCCGTCGATGTTGCGGCGATGGCCGTAGAGCATATCGAAATCAACGAGATTCACAAAGCACAGGCCCTGGAAATCGCGCTTGAAGTAGTCCATGGTCTTGGCGAGGCCGTCGGTGTTGCCCTTCGTGTAGACATAGTCCGTCAGGCCGCGGCCTGCGAAGATATCGTGGATCTTGCCGACGGCGAGAACATCCTGACCGGCAGCCTTGATGGCGTCAAGCATGGTCTCCGCGGGCGGCTCGAGCGAGAAGTCGTGGCGGTTGGACGTGCGGGTGAAGCCGTCCTTCTCGTTGCCGATGAACGGACGGGCGATGACGCGGCCGACGCCATGCTTTCCGACGAGGATCTTACGGGCGATGCGGCAGTATTCATACAGCTGCTCCAGAGGGACGATGTCCTCGTGCGCGGCGATCTGGAACACGGAGTCTGCGGACGTATAAACGATGAGGTCTCCCGTGCGCATATGCTCCGCGCCGTACTTTGCGATGACCTCGGTGCCGGACCAGGGTGCGTTCGCCAGGACGCCGCGGCCCGTCGCCTCGCGGAAGGGCTTGAGCACTTCCTCGGGGAAGCCGTTGGGATAGGTGGGCAGCGGATTCGGGGAAACGACGCCCGCGATCTCCCAGTGGCCGATCGTGGTGTCCTTGCCCATGGAGGCCTCTGCCATGCGGGCGCAGGCGCCCGTCTGCGCGGGATCCGTGCCGAGGAAGGACAGGCCCTCGATGTTACCGAGGCCGCAGTGCACCATCGTAGGGATGTGCAGCTTGCTGGACGTGGAACAGCTTTTGAGCGTGTTCACGCCGAAATCACCGAACTTTGCGGCATCGGGCATTTCACCCGCGCCGCAGGAATCCAGAACGATCAGAAAAATGCGCTTCATTTTGGTA
>NZ_DBFZUT010000077.1:0-12349 GCF_048519415.1 Faecousia sp.
TCGACCACATGAAGAAGCTGAAAAAATATCTGGAGTAAAAGAAAGCCGGGCTCCCGGGGAAGGGAAGTCCGGCGTGATTATTTCTTCTTTGACAGATGCCATAACTTCTTCCTTCCCACAGTAAGAAAGAAGAAATTGAGAAGGTCTGTTGTCCATTTGTTGTCCAAGGCGAAAATTCCCAGCACAAAACAGACTGAAAAATATAGAAAAACCATCGATTCCAAATGAAATCGATGGTTTTTGGTGGAGATAAGCGGGATCGAACCGCTGACCTCTTGAATGCCATTCAAGCGCTCTCCCAGCTGAGCTATACCCCCATATGAACTTTTCTGACGCTGTGTCGTTTCCCTCAGTGCACGGGTATTATATCAAGCCTCCTGCCAAATTGCAAGTACTTTTTTCAAATTTTTTTGATTTTTTTCGGCAGAAAAATTTGACGTCAGAATACAGATTCAAAAATTCATATTAAAACGATATATTTCCTATTTCCCTTGCTGCGATCTTCGTTCGAACAGCAGGCAATTGAGCACGCCGCCGTAGAACAGAATGGACATGCACACATAAAGCCACAGCATGGCCATGGCGATGCCGGCAAGGCTGCCGTAAAACACGGAGTAGGAGCCGAAGTGCTGCACATAGACGGAGAACAGCGATGAAAACACCAGCCAGCCGAGCGAGGCACCGGCCGCGCCCGGCAGCGCGCGGAGCAGGGGAATGCGGCGGTTCGGGAAAACGCACAGGATCGCCCAGAACAGCAGCGTCAGCAGAGCAAACAGCACAAGGCCCCGGAAGCGAAGCACGCGCGACAGCAGGCGCAGGATCGGCACATGCTTTCCGGCGATCCACGCGGTAAGCTGGCTGCCGAAGACATGCAGCACCAGCGTCAGCAGGAGGGCGGCAAGCAGCAGCACGGTATAAAGCACGCTGACCAGCCGCGTATAGACATAGCCGCGGCTCTCGCGCTCGCCGTAGATCGCGTTCAGGCCGGTCTTGATGCAGTAAACGCCGCGAGAGGACGACCAGATGGCCATAATGGCAGAGACCGAGATGAGCGTGAGGGACGAATTGCTCCCGAGGTCCCGGACGACCCACTCCAGCGCAGGCTCGAACACAGATGGGATCACGCCGTGCAGGGCAGAGAGCAGGTCCGCCTCCGTCAGGCCGGTGTGCGGCAGCAGCGCCAGAACAAGCAGAATCGCGGGGAAGACGGACAGCACCAGATAAAACGACGCATTTGCGGCATAGAGCGGAACGCGGAACGAAGCGATCCGGCGGATGAAGCGGACGGGAGCCGCGAGCCGATCTGGCATTCTTTTCATTTTATATCTCCCTCCGGCGAAGTTCATTTGACAAAGAAACGGAACGATGGTATACTGAATTGGAAAAAGAGAATGCGGCAAAGGAGGCACGGACATCGTGCATTTCATCAGCAGCGCCATGGCAAGCTTCTGCCTGGAGACCACCGTCGAGGACGCGATGCAGACGGTGCGGGACGCGGGGTTCGACAGCCTCGATTTCCCGCTGAGCGTATACAGCCGCCCGCAGGACGCGCCGCTGCGCGGAGACGACTGGCGCCAGTGGGCGCGCGGGGTGCGCCGCACGGCGGACCGGATCGGGCTGCCCATCACGCAGGCACACGCCTCCTGGGAGCAGGCCATTCCGGACGACCTGCACTACGAATCACCTTATGAAATCTATGAGCGGACGATGGAGGCCTGCGCCATCCTCGGCTGCCGCCAGCTGATCTTCCATCCGGTGCTGTATCTGCACCGCATGCCGGACCGCAGCCTCTGGCCGCGCATCCACGACTGGAACGTCCGCTGGTTCCACGAGCTTCTGCCGCTGGCGGAGAAGTTCGACATTGTGATCAATCTGGAAAACACGTTCGACTATCGCCATCTGCAGCAGCCGGGCGACGCGCCCGTGCCCTACACAACCGCCCAAGACATGCTGGAGCTCGTCTACGGCATTGGCTCGAACCGTGTGCAGCTTTGCCTCGACACCGGCCATGCCCACATCAGCGGGCAGGACGTGCCGGAGATGATCCGTGCGTGGCGCGGCAATCTGGCCACGCTGCATCTGAACGACAACTACGGCCTGATCCGGCCGGTCTTTGAGGACCTGCATCTGTTCCCCGGCTACGGAACGCTGGAGTGGAAGCCGATCTTCGACGCTCTGCGGGACATCCGCTTCCGCGGTGTCCTGAACATTGAGCCGGTCGTGGAGCTGGCGCGTATGCCGCGGGCCGTCCGCGTCATCCAGCTGCGGGCCGCAGCCCAGACGCTGCAGGTGCTTGCAGAATTATAATCCTAGTATACCACAAACCGGTGCGGAAGAAAAGCGGTTTGCGCAGAGGGGGCGCGGCGAGTGGAGAAAAATACGCATACGCCGCGTCCGCTGCATCTTGCACAGGCGGAGCCTCTGCTGCGGGAGCGGCTGGAAGCTACCGTCGTGCTGACCGTGACGGGCGGAAGCATGCTGCCGCTTCTGGCCGGCGGCCGTGACCGCGTAACGCTCGGCCCCGTGCCGGAGCGTCTGCGCCGGGGTGAGGTCCTGCTCTACCGCCGCGCCGACGGCAGCTATGTGCTGCATCGCCTGACCGGCTTCGGGCAGGACGGCACGCTCGTTTTCTGCGGGGACCGCCAGACCGAGCCGGAGCGGGGGATCCGGCCGGAGCAGGTCATCGCGCGGGCTGTGGCCTTCGAACGAAAAGGACATTTTTTTACGCGCAGGGCGCCCGGCTACCGGGTCTACTGCGCGCTGTGGCCGCGCCTGCGCTGGTGCAGGCAGGCGATCTTCCACCTGCGGGCAGTCCTGCCGGGGAACGGCAGGAAAGGGCAGAAATGAGAGAGAGTCTATGAAACAACGCAAATCCGAAATCAACTGGAAGCTCGTCGTCCGCGTCGCATGCCTGATGCTGCTCGACGTCATGCTGCTGTATCTGGCATGCCTGCTGGCGCTGCTGTCGCGATTCGACCTCAGCATCCACACACTCATGCGTGACAGCGGCTTTTTGCCTGCACTGCATGCGGCTTTCCCGTGGATGGCAATCGGCATGATCGCCCTGTTCATACCGCTGAAGCTCTACAGCAGCCTCTGGGAATTTGCCGGAGTGGAGGAGCTGCTGCACATTCTGTGTGCCTGCTTTCTGTTTGCCGCCGCGACGCTGCTGCTGATCCTGTTCGGCGTGCTCGACCTGCCGCGCAGCTTCCCGGTTCTGGCCGGGCTGTATCTGGTGGCGCTGCTCAGTGCATCACGCTTTTCCTATCGTCTCATCCGCACGATCCTGCACCGCTCCGGCAGTGAAAAGCGCAAGAAGCGCACAATGCTCATCGGTGCAGGCAGCGCCGGCATGCTCGTGCTGCGGGAATTCCAGACGAGCGAAAATTCCCAGAACAACGTGGTGTGCGTCATCGACGACGACCGCGACAAGCTCGGCAAGTACATTCGCAACGTCAAGATCGCCGGAACGCGGGACGACATTGTCGCACTGGCACAGTCCCGCCGCATCGAAGAGATCGTGCTGGCCATTCCGACGGCAGCCGTGCGCGAACGGCGAAATATTCTGCAGCTTTGCCAAAAGACAGGCTGCCGCCTGAAGATCCTGCCGGGCATTTATCAGCTGGCAAACGGCGAGGTCAACATCCAGAAGATCCGCAATGTGGACGTGCAGGACCTGCTCGGCCGCGACTGCGTGAAGGTCGACCTTTCCCAGATCGCGGGCTACCTGTCCGGCAAGACGATCCTCGTCACGGGCGGCGGCGGTTCCATCGGCAGCGAGCTCTGCCGCCAGATCGCGCGTCATACGCCGAAGCGCCTTGTGCTGCTGGATATCTATGAAAACAACGCCTAAGCCATCGAGCAGGAGCTGCACCGCACGCATCCGGAGCTGGACCTTGCCGTGTGCATCGGCTCCGTGCGCGACGAAATGCGGGTCAGCTCCCTGTTTGCGCACTACCGGCCGGACATCGTGTTCCACGCTGCGGCGCACAAGCATGTGCCGCTGATGGAGGGAAGCCCGAACGAGGCCATTAAGAATAACGTATTCGGAACGCTCCATGTGGCGCAGGCTGCGGACCGCTACGGCACGGAGACCTTCGTGCTCATCTCGACGGATAAGGCCGTGAACCCGACGAACGTCATGGGTGCGAGCAAGCGCGTCTGTGAGATGATCGTGCAGACCATGGCGGAGCGCTCCAAAACGAAGTTCGTGGCCGTGCGCTTCGGCAATGTCCTCGGCAGCAACGGCAGCGTCATCCCGCTGTTCCGGCGGCAGATCGAGGAGGGCGGCCCCGTAACCGTGACGCACCCGGACATCATCCGCTATTTTATGACGATCCCTGAGGCGGTATCCCTCGTGCTGCAGGCGGGCGCTTATGCCGGCCGCGGCGAGATTTTCGTGCTGGATATGGGCGAGCCGGTCCGCATTGACGATCTGGCCCGCAACCTCATCCGTCTTTCCGGCTTTGAGCCGGACGTGGATATCGAGGTCCGCTATACCGGCCTGCGCCCCGGTGAGAAGCTCTATGAAGAGATGCTCATGCAGGAAGAGGGGCTTCGCTCCACGCCGAACCATCTGATCCATATCGGCCGTCCGCTGGACATCGACGTTCCTGCCTTTGAGCGGCAGCTCACGGCCCTTGCAGCGGCCTGCCGGGAAAATTCACCCGCGATCCGGACGCTGCTGGCGCAGGTCGTGCCGACCTATCACCCGGAGGCAGGCGGAAGACCGGCCGCGAACGTGTCATAAGTGCCGGGAGGAAACACAACGGTACGAGCGCCGGGATACCCCGGCTTGCATATCATATCCAACATCATAGGGAGGACATTCGGATGAAAGGTATCATTCTCGCCGGTGGCAAGGGCAGCCGCCTGTACCCCATGACCCGCGCCGTTTCCAAACCCCTGATCCCGATCTATGACAAGCCGATGGTCTATTATCCGCTGAGCGTGCTGTTGATGGCAGGCATCCGCGATATCATGCTCATCACGGCTCCGGCGGACTGCGAGTCCTACCGCCGCCTGCTGGGAGACGGCTCCCAGTTTGGCATCCATGTGGAATACGGCGTGCAGCCGGTCGCCCGCGGCATTGCGGACGCTTTCCTCATCGCCGAGGAGTTCATCGGCGGCGAGCCGTGCTGCCTTGTGCTGGGCGACAACATGTTTCACGGCGCGCAGCTCGAGCAGCTGCTCCGTGCCGCCGCAGCCCGAACGGAGGGCGCGACGGTCTTCGGTTATCCCGTAAAGAATCCGAGTGCCTACGGCGTCGTGGAATTCGACGCACAGGGTCAGGTCCTTTCCATCGAGGAAAAGCCGGAAAAGCCCAAGTCCCGCTATGCCGTCCCCGGCCTGTATTTCTATGACGGCGACGCGGCAAAGCTGGCGCACACCCTGCAGCCGTCCGCCCGCGGCGAGCTGGAGATCACGGCCCTCAACGAGCTGTATCTGCAGCAGGGGAGGCTCCATGTGGAGCTGATGGCCCGCGGCATGGCCTGGCTCGACACCGGCACGCCCGAGGGCATGCTCAATGCCGCGCAGTATGTAGAGGCCGTGCAGTCCCGGCAGGGACTTTATATTGCCTGTCCCGAGGAGATTGCCTGGGAGCAGGGATTCATTTCAGATGAGGAGGTCGCAGCACGGGGGCAGGAGCTCCGCATGACGGAGTATGGCCAGTATCTGCTGAGTCTCGTCAAGTAAGGAAGCTTTATGACAGAAAAGTTGGAACGCATTTTGCCCACCGTACAGAAGCCTGCGCGCTATGTGGGCGGGGAATATGGACAGACGATGAAGGACAAGCGCAGCGTTGAGCTGCGCGTTGCCTTCTGCTTTCCGGATACCTATGAGATCGGCATGTCTAATCTCGGCATGCGCATCCTCTATGCGGTCATGAACCGCATGGAGGGCGTGTGGTGTGAGCGCGTCTTTGCCCCGTGGGGTGATATGGAGGATGCCATGCGCGCAAACGGCCTGCCGCTGTATGCGCTTGAGAGCGGCGACCCGGTGTCGGAGTTCGACCTCATTGCCTTTACCATCGGCTATGAAATGAGCTATACGAATGTGCTCAATATGCTGCGCCTGTCCGGCGTGCCGCTGCATGCGGCCGACCGCACGGGACTGGAGCATATGGTCTTTGCGGGCGGCGCATGCGTGTATAACCCGGAGCCGTTGGCGGATTTCATCGATTTCTTCTCCGTCGGCGAGGGCGAGGAGAGCACGCCGGAAATTCTGGAGCTCTATCGCCGCGCTAAGCGCGAGGGCTGGAGCCGGCCGGAATTTCTCCGCGCCGTGGCGCAGATCGAGGGCGTGTATGTGCCGTCGCTGTACCGCCACGAGTGGAATGCCGACGGCACGCTGGCCTCGGTCACCCCGCTGGACGGCGCGCCTGCGCGCGTGACAAAGCGCATCGTGCAGGATCTGGATACGGCGCTCTATCCGACGGACGGCATCGTCCCGAATACGGAAATCGTCCATGACCGCTCAAATCTCGAGGTCATGCGCGGCTGCATCCGCGGCTGCCGCTTCTGCCAGGCGGGCTATACCTACCGTCCGGTGCGGCCCCGCTCGCCCGAGACGCTGCGCCGTCAGGCCATTGAGTCTCTGGAAAATTCAGGCTGCCATGAGATCACGCTTTCCAGCCTTTCAACATCCGACTACCGCGGCCTGCCGGAGCTGGCAGATGCCATGCTCGATTACTGCGCGCCGCGCAAGATCAATCTCTCGCTGCCGTCGCTGCGCGCGGACAATTTTTCCCGCGATCTCATGCTGCGGCTGCAGCAGGTGCGCAAGAGCGGCCTGACGTTCGCGCCGGAGGCCGGTACGCAGCGCCTGCGCGACGCCATCAATAAGAATGTCACGGAGCAGGAGATCCTCGATACCTGCGCCATCGCCTTTGAGGGCGGCTGGAACAATGTGAAGCTCTACTTCATGCTCGGCCTGCCCACGGAAACGGACGAGGATGTGCTCGGCATCGCAAAGCTCGTCTATGAGATCCTGAAGACGTGGCGCGAGCACGCCAGCAACAAAAAGCGCGGCGTGCGCATCCATGTGGCAACGGCCTTCTTTGTTCCGAAGCCGTTCACGCCCTTCCAGTGGGAGAAGCAGATCACGCCGGAGGAATATCTCCGCCGGGCGCGCCTGCTCAAGGACAATATGCCGTCGAAGAGCATCGAGTATAACTGGCACGCCGCCGATCTGAGCCGCCTTGAGGCCGTTCTGGCCCGCGGCGACCGCCGCCTCGGCCCCGTGCTGGAGGAGGCCGTGCGCCGCGGCGCGCGGCTGGACGGCTGGGATGAGTATTTCTCCTATCAGACGTGGCTGGACGCATTCGCGGCCTGCGGCGTCGACCCGGATTTCTATACGACGCGCGGCTTCGGTCTGAACGAGCTGCTGCCGTGGGACACGATCTCCGACGGCGTGAGCACGGGCTGCCTGCTGCGCGAGCGCGAGCGTGCCTACCGCTCCGAAACGACGCCCGACTGCCGGACGGCCTGCAACGGCTGCGGCGCAAACTGCCTTCTGAAGGGAGGGCGCTGCGATGCATAGGATCCGCTTTGAAAAAACGGGCCGCGCCGTCTGGATGTCGCATCTGGACCTGATGCGGCTCATGCAGCGTGCATTCCGCCGGGCCGGTGTGGTACTGCACCATTCGCAGGGCTTCACGCCGCATGCCTATGTGTCCATGCTGCTGCCGCTGAGCGTCGGCATGGAGAGCGTGTGCGAGCTCATGGAATACGAGCTGGACGGCGAGCTTGCCGTCACACCGGAGGCACTCAACGCCGTCCTGCCGGAGGGCGTGCGGGTGCTGGAGGTCTATGAAAGCACGCGCAAGGCCCGTGAGCTGCGCCGCCTGCGCGCGCTGCTCACGCTGGAATATGACGGTGCCGTGCCGGAGCCTGCCGCGATCACAACCCTGCTGGAACGGCCGGAGCTCGTGGTCGAAAAGCGCACGAAGCGCGGCATGGCTGAGACGGACATCCGCCCCATGCTGCACGCCTATCATGTGGAGGCTGCGCCGGGCGCGCTGCTGCTGACGTGCGAGGTCAGCGCGCAGGAGCCGTCGCTCAACCCCATGCTGCTTGCCGCCGCCATCGAGCGCTATCTGCCGGAAGCAAAGCCGGACTTTGTCCGCTGCCGCAGACTCGAAATGCTCGATGAGCAGGGCGAGGTATTCCGTTAATGCTTGGAAAGGGACGAATTTCTTGAAAACCAGTGATTTTTACTATGATCTGCCGCAGGAGCTCATCGCACAGACACCGCTGGAGCAGCGCGACAGCTCCCGCCTGATGGTGCTCCACCGGGAGACCGGCGAGCTGGAGCACCGGCATTTTTATGATATCGTGGACTACCTGCAGCCGGGCGACTGCCTTGTGATGAACGATTCGCGCGTGCTGCCCGCGCGCCTGCTCGGCCACCGCGTGCCGACGGGCGGAGCCGTGGAGCTGCTGCTCCTGCAGGACAAGGGCGGCGGCGTCTGGGAATGCCTTGCCAAGCCGGGCCGCAAACTGCACCCCGGTGCGGAGCTCTCGTTCGGCGACGGCGCGCTCACCGCGACGGTCACGGCCGAGGAGGAGGGCGGCAACCGCCTGGTGCAGTTCCACTATGAGGGGATCTTCCTCGAGCTGCTCGAGCGCCTCGGCAAAATGCCGCTTCCGCCCTATATCCGCGAGGAGCTAGCCGACGGCGAGCGCTATCAAACGGTCTATTCCCGCGTCACCGGCTCCGCCGCCGCGCCGACGGCCGGACTGCACTTCACAAAGGAGCTGCTGCAGCGCATTGCGGACAAGGGTGTTTCGCTTGCGTATATCACGCTGCATGTGGGACTCGGAACATTCCGCCCTGTCAAGGCAGACGAGATCACGGAGCACCATATGCACAGCGAGTTTTGCATGCTCTCCGCTGAGACGGCCGAGGTGCTCAACCGCACGCGGCAGAACGGCGGCCGCATCATCTGCGTCGGCACGACATCCTGCCGGACGCTGGAATCGCTGGCCGAGCCGGACGGCACGTTCACGGAAAAGAGCGCCTGGACGGATATCTTCATCTATCCCGGCTATCGATTCCGTGCGATGGACGCGCTCATCACCAATTTCCATCTGCCGGAGAGCACGCTCATCATGCTGGTGTCCGCCTTTGCGGGCTATGACCATGTCATGCACGCCTATCACGAGGCCGTAAAGTCGCGTTACAGATTTTTCAGCTTTGGCGATGCCATGTTCATCGAGTAATTTCACATAATTTCTATATTGTTAAATATAAGCATATGTGCAGGAGTATACCATGTTTCAACTGTTAAAAACCGAAGGGAAGGCGCGGCGGGGCGTATTTACCTGCGCGCACGGCACGGTGCAGACGCCCGTGTTCATGAACGTCGGCACGCAGGGCGCCATCAAGGGCGCACTGAGCGCGGCGGATCTCAAGGCCATCGGCTGTCAGGTCGAGCTTTCCAACACCTACCATCTGCATCTGCGCCCCGGCGACCGGCTCGTGCACGATCTGGGCGGCCTGCACCGTTTTATGACGTGGGACGGCCCGATCCTGACGGACTCCGGCGGATTTCAGGTATTCTCGCTGGCAAGCCTGCGCCGGATCAAGGAGGAGGGTGTGTATTTCGCCTCGCACATCGACGGCCACAAGATCTTCATGGGCCCGGAGGAGAGCATGCAGATCCAGTCGAACCTCGGCTCGGATATCTGCATGGCCTTTGACGAGTGCATCGAGAATCCCGCGCCCTATGACTATGTAGCCCGCTCCGTCGACCGCACCTATCGCTGGCTCGTCCGCTGCAAGGCGGAAAACGCCCGCCTGAATGCCCTGCCGGACACGGTGAACCCGCAGCAGATGCTCTGGGGCATCAACCAGGGCGGTACCTACGCCGACCTGCGCATCCGCCACATGCAGCAGATCGCCGAGCTGGACCTTCCGGGCTATGCCATCGGCGGCCTTGCCGTCGGCGAGAGCACGCAGACGATGTACGACATCATCGACGCCGTCGAGCCCTATATGCCGAAGGACAAAACGCGCTATCTCATGGGAGTCGGCACACCGTCGAACATCATTGAGGGCGTCGCCCGCGGCGTAGACTTCTTCGACTGCGTCATGCCCGCGCGCAATGCGCGACACGCGAAGCTCTTCACCTGGGAGGGCGCCATCAATCTGAAGAACGCGAAATACGAGCGCGACATGCAGCCCATCGACCCGGCCTGTGACTGCCCGGTCTGCCGCCGCTATTCCCGCGCGTATCTGCGCCATCTGTTCAAGGCAGAGGAAATGCTGGCCATGCGGCTTTCCGTCATGCACAATCTGTATTTTTACAACAAGCTGATGGAACGCATCCGTCAGGCGCTGGACGAAGGCCGGTTCGAGGAATTCCGCCGGACATACTCCGAGCGGCTCGACCGCCGCATCTAAAAAAATTCATAATATTTTTCTTGCAATGGCAGCTATGTGCCTGTATAATAAAAACAATGTGAAAAACTGGAGGAAAATCCTATGGACTACAGCATGATCCTTATCCTTGTCGTTATGGTCGCGGTGTTCTACTTCATGATCATCCGCCCCGAGAAGAAGAAAAAGAAGGAAGAAGAGAACCTTCGCAATTCTCTGAAGGAAGGCGACAAGATCACGACCATCGGCGGCATCGTCGGTAAGATCGTCGACATCAAGGGCGACAATATCGTCATCGAGACCAGCATGGACCGCGTCCGCATGGAGCTGGCCAAGTGGTCTGTTATGACGAATAACACCGCACAGGAGGCTGCGCAGAAGGCCCGCGCCGAGGCGCAGGCTGCCGCCAAGGAGAAGGCCGCCGCCAAGAAGGCCGAAAAGGAACGCAAAAAGAACGAGAAGAAGAACGGCCTGTAAACGGCAATTCCGATCTCAGGATAAAACGGACCTGCCGCAGCGCATGCAGCAGTTCCTTCCTATATTTGGGGGAAACCAAATGGACTATGCAGAGCTGTACCTCTGGGACATCCCGGTCGTCTGGAGCAAGCCGGAAAGCGGGGACCGCGAGCTGATTTCCCTGCGCGACCGCACGCCGCGCATCGCGGCAGAGGGCTGCGACATCGAAGCGCTCATCCACAGCGAAATGGGGCGGCAGATGGTGCTGCAATTTGAAGACTACATCCGCTACGGCGACGAAATGGATCCGGCCTATGTGCAGAAGTGGCACGCGCAGGGTCTGGACAAGCAAGTGATGGAGCGCAATGACTTCTATCACCGCTGGGCGCTGTTCACGCCCGTTTCGGCACGAGAAAAAAGCTCCCGCCGCTACCCGCTGCTGTTCGTGCTCCACGGGAGTAGCATGCCGATCAATTGGGAGGAGTGCTCCGGTTTTCTGCCCATCGCAGCGCGCGAGGAGCTGATCGTCTGCATTCCGCAGGATCACTCGCTCCAAAATCTCCTGCGTCTGTATGACATTCTGACGCGGGACTACCCGGTCGACCCCGGCCGCGTGTACTGCACGGGCTATTCGCAGGGGAGCGCGCAGACAAATGCCCTGCTGTTCGCCCGGCCGGAGCTTCTGGCTGCAGCTGCGCCGTGCGGATGCCTTGCCGGGCCGTTTTCCATGGGGATGGAGCCGGAAGAGCGCGTGCAGCACGCGGCTCAGGTGCGCGTCCCGATCCTGACCGTCTGCGGCCAGCAGGAGGGCCTATATCTTGTGCCTTATTATGAGGATGCGCCGCAGCGCGGCACGTATGACGCGCGCCGCACGAATCCGCGCGGACGGGAGACGGCACGCAACCGCCTGCCGGTGCAGGCCCCGAATGCCGCATACAAGGTCGAATCACTGAATCTTCGCCTGCGTTCCTGTAACTGCCCCGAGGTCACGCTCGAGGAGGTCCTCGCCTGTGCGGAGAGCGAGGATCTCGTCTGCCGCCGCATCGGCATGCCGTTCTCCAAAACCGAGGTACGGCGCATTTACGGCTGCGACCACTACATCGGCACGGTGACGGACCGCTATGGAGACGACACGCTGCAGATCGTCTCCGTGGACAATTTCCCGCATTGGCCCGCGCCGTCCATGGCGGAGCTTGTGTGGGAATTCCTGCGCCACTATTCGCGCGATACGGAGACCGGCGCTCTGCGGGATGACCGGAAGTCCTAACAGAAAGGCATGCTCTATAAAAACCGGGACGGCGGAAATGCGGGTGGTCGTAAGACAGTTTCAGTCCCGGCAGTAATGTCTGCTGGGCTTGTTCTTGCATAGATTAAAGCCAGATGATAGAATTAAACAAATCAATAAGTCGGAATAATAAGGTGGGTAAGGTCTAACATGCCAACAATTCAGTTAAAGGCGATGACGCGAGAACTATGTCACGAACTGTACAAGCATTGGACGAATGATGCG
>NZ_DBFZUT010000078.1:0-4036 GCF_048519415.1 Faecousia sp.
CCTTTACGGGGAGTGAGCGCCTTGTACAGGGAAATTAAACCGCAGGAGGGCACTGGTGCACCTCGCGCTCCCCTGACGTGTCATTGCGAGGAGCGAAGCGACGTGGCAATCTCGCAGTACCCGGCCGCATCGTGGGAAAGCTATCGGCGAAAACGCAACTGCCTTCCCGAGATTCCCACGTCGCTTCGCTCCTCGGAATGACAAATCTGATAGTTTTGCGCTGCCGAATTACTGCTGCAATAGCTGCGACTGCCAATGGCGGTCACTCCCCGTAAAGGGGACGCCGCATCCGTAAGGCGGCAAAGCCGCCAACGGCTGCGCAGTGACCGCCGCTACAGACGCAATCGGTTTTTACGTTTTTATCGGCACCTTGTACGAACTGGAAGTGCCTTCCCGAGATTGCCACGTCGCTTCGCTCCTCGCAATGACAATTCGGAAGTGCATACCATTTTAACGATAGCCTGCACTGGTCGGCAGCATTGCGCCGGGAGGGGCATGCCCCTCCCCTACAACTCACGGTTGGCGGCCCTGCGAAAAATTCCACGCTCCGCGTTTCACGTTTTCTTCCACAAATTTTCCCTTTCCTGTGCATAACCGCCTGCACTGGCGGGAAAACTTGCTGCGGGGAGGGACAACACACATGGAACAGGAGCTGCGCCGTCTGCCCGACGGGACCTACACGGGCGCGATGACGGATGAACATATCTGCGGCATTTTCGGCTGCTGCGGTGACTGGAACCGCCGCGAGGTGCGCATCGGGGCGCTGACGGTCTACGTCTATGCCATCGACGGAATCACCTCGGGCGGCGATGCGTCGGAATACGTCGTCAAGCCCCTCATGCAGGACGCGTTCGGCGGCACAATGGACGAGCTCTACGACCGCGCCCTGCACCGGACGGTCTATAACTCCGTGGCTGTGCCGTGCGGAGACCTGCAGAGCACGGCGGAGAAGCTCGTCAACGGCTTCACGGTCGTGCTGTTCGGGCAGCGGGCCATTGCCTTCGAGACGAAGACGGGCGAAAAGCGCTCGCCCTCGGCCCCGGAGGTCGAGAACACGGTCAAGGGCCCGAAGGACGCGTTTACGGAGACGGTGCGCACGAACACGAGCCTGCTGCGCCGCCACCTGCGCACGCCGGCGCTGCGGCTGTATGAGACGGTCGTGGGGCAGCGGAGCCTGACGAACGTCACGCTGGCATGGATCGACGGGCTGACGGAGCCTGCGCTCGTCTCGCGGATGCAGGCGCGGCTGGCGGAGATCGACATCGACGGCCTGCTCACGCCCGCGGCCGTGGAGGAATATCTGACCGGCTCACGGCCGACGGCCTTTCCTTTGCTGCAGTACACGGAGCGGACGGACCGCTTCGCGCAGGCCCTGCTCGAGGGGCGCGCCGGCCTGCTCGTCGACGGCCTGCCGCTGGGCTATCTCGCACCGGTCGACCTCGGCTATCTCATGACATCGGCCGAGGACCGGGGCACGGATTTTGTCTCGGCGTCGTTCCTGCGCGTGCTGCGCTATGCCGCCCTGCTGCTCGGCCTGCTGCTGCCGGGGCTCTATGTCGCCATGGCGGCCTTTCACCCGCAGATGCTGCCGACGGAGCTGCTGCAGTCGATCTTAGAGAGCAAGCGCGCGGTGCCGTTCCCGACCATCGTGGAGGTGCTCGGGCTGCTGGCCGCCTTTGAGCTGCTGCAGGAGGCAAGCGTCTCGCTGCCGCAGTCCGTGGGGCAGAGCCTTTCCATCATCGGCGGCCTTGTCGTCGGCTCGGCCGCCGTGGAGGCGCGGCTCATCTCGCCCGCGGCCCTCATCGTCGTGGCGGCGGCGGGCATCTGCGGCTTTGCCATACCGGGGCGCAGCTTTGCAGACGCCCTGCGCGTGTGGCGGATGGCGCTGGCCGCGGCGGCGAGCCTTGCCGGGCTGTTCGGCCTGACGCTCGGGGCCATCTGCCTCGTTGTCCATCTGGCGGGTCTGGATTCGTTCGGGATCTCCTATCTTGCGCCGTTTTCCGGCATCGGCGGCGCGCGCGCCCTGCTGCGGCCACGCCTCGTGCGGGAACCGCTGCGAGATCCGCTGCTCCGGCCGCTCGACCGGCGCAATCAGGGGGGAAAGCGATGAAATGGACGCTTCTTGCGGCTGCGGCGCTGGTTCTGTGCTGCGGCCTGCCGTTCCGCACGCACGAGACGCGCACGCTCCTGCCGGTGCAGACCGTGCAGGCCGAGCGGACGGAAGCCGGCGTGCGCATCGTCACGGAGGCGGGCGAGGGCAGCGGCGCAACGTGGGACGACGCCGTGGCCGCGCTGCGCATGGCTGCGCCGGGCGAGGTCTACTTCGACACGGCCGGGCAGGTCGTGCTGTGCGGGAAGACGGACCGTCTCGTGAACGAGCTGCTGGAAAGCGGCATCCTGCGCCCGGCGGCGCAGGTGCGCCGGAGCGGGGGCCTGACCGACCCGGAGGGGCTGTCCGACCTGCTGGAGGCCCACGCCAGCCCCGTGACGGTCGGCCTGCTGCGGGCGGAGCCGGGCACGGCCCTGCCCGATTGGGAGGAAAGCCATGCGGGATAGACAGCTCTGCGCCGTGACGCTGGCGGCAGCTTCCGTCCCGGCGCTTCTGTATCTGCCGCGCCTCGGCTGGGTCTGGGCGACGGCGGCTGCGGCGATCTCCGCGCTGCTGCTTGGCCTCTGCGGGCGGCGCTGCGCGCCGGGCGGGCTGACGGAGGTCATCCCGGCGGCGTTCGGCCGGGCGGGAAGAGCCGTGCTCGCGCTCGTCCTCCTCGGCGGCGCGCTGCTGCTGGGAGGTGCAGCGCGGGCGCTGTGCGCCATCTATCCGGAGAGCCGCGGCGGGCCGCTTACGGGACTCCTGCTGCTTCTGGCGGCGGCCTATGCCGCAGAGCGCGGGGAGGAGACCGTCCTGCGCAGCGGGGCCATCCTGTTCTTTTTCCTCACGGCGGTCGAGGCCGTCATTCTGGGCTTCTCGGCCGTGCAGGTGCGCGCGGCGTGGCTCGCGCCGCAGACGGGACGCGTGCCGTTTGCCGCCATGACGGCGGCGCTGTCACCCGTGGCCGTGCTCTATGTGCGCGGCGGGGCGCGGAGGACGGGCGGCTGGCTCGCGGCGGGGATCGGCCTCTGTGCGGCGGCGGCCCTGTGCGCCGCAGGCACGCTCTCGCCCCGCGTGGCCGGAGAGGAGGCGTTTGCGGTCTATACCATGGCCAAGAGCGTGTCCGTCTTCGGCGTGATGGAGCGGCTGGAGCCGGTCGTGTCGGCCGCGCTGACGGCGGGGGGCTTCTGCCTGCTTGCCGTGCTGTGCCTCGCCAATGCGAAGACGGCGCGGGCGCTCGGGTGGAAAAGGCGCACAGGTATCGGAAATTTCCTGCTCGGCTGCACGGGGTATCTTGCGGGCACGGTCCTGCCGGAGGGGGTGCAGGCCCTCGCAGCTGCCATATGTTGGGGTATTGTGCCATTGGTAACACTATGGGTAGCGTCTGTAAAAAATTTGCAAAAAAATCAAAAAAATGCTTGACATTCGGGTGGTTATTTGATAGAATAGCGGAGCCGCTTGAGACAGGGCGTCAAACAACAAAAGATTTCGAAAGAAATTGAAAAAAGTGCTTGACAAGCTAAACAGTGCGTGCTATAATGTAGAAGTTGCTCCGGAACGGAGGGTGCGAGCCCGATGAAGTCCGGATGACTTTTCAACTAGGCTGTGCGAATGGCCGGTGTACCTTGTAAATTAAACAACGAGAAACATGAACAAACACCTTGGACAATTTGATTTAAAACAAGTTGTTCTTTGAGATGTCAGTGTAAAAACTGAGATTGTGAAGAATAGCCAACGAGAAATTCTTGAGTGAAGCTAAGAGCAAAACTTATAGAATGCATGATTTTATTCAGGATCTGAAAAGGGACTGATTAAGATACCATTTTATAGAGAGTTTGATCCTGGCTCAGGACGAACGCTGGCGGCGTGCCTAACACATGCAAGTCGAACGGAGTCGGCCCCGCAAGGGACTGACTTAGTGGCGAACGGGTGAGTAACGCGTGAGCA
>NZ_DBFZUT010000079.1:0-77300 GCF_048519415.1 Faecousia sp.
CCGGGTGGGGGCCTTTTTTCCCCATCACGAAGGCTTGCGCATTGCGCCGAAAACAGGTATAATTGGAGGAAAAGACAAGAGAACAGACTGTCAAAAAACTGCCAAGCCAAAAGTATCGGAGGGAAGAAAAGAGTGAAAGGAAACCGTCAGGGTTTCCTTTCGCGTCCAATAACCCGCCGCAGCGGCAGAATTGCAAAATAGGATATATACAAAAATTTATTTTGCAATTCTGAAAGCAGCTTGGCGAAAAAGCCCGATGGGACTTTTTTGACAAGCTGAGAGAGGAAGAGCATCACATCATGGCAGTCCCGTTTTTGAAGATGTTTTTGGAATATGAACCGGATGAGCCGCAGCGCGCCGCACTGGAGCAGGCTAGCATCGTCCATGCCGAGATCGACCGCGAGGCGCGGGCCGTTCTGCTCCGGCTGGAGCTGCCGCGCTATGTCCCGGGATCCGTGCTGAACACGGCGGCTTCGGAGCTGAGTAAGCTCTACGGCATGCGCCGCGTCCGCTTTGAGCCGCATTATCCGCCGGAGGCGCTGGCCGAGTTCGACGGGCAGGAGCTGACGCGCGCGCTCATCGACGCCTATTCTCCCGCGGCGGCCATTCTGGCCGGTTGCAAATGGTCGTTTGCGGGGGAGCGGGCCGAGCTTCGCCTGCGCGCCAACGGCCGCGACCAGCTCACGCCGCATCTTCCGGCTGCAGAGCGGCTCCTGACTGAGCGCTTCGGCGTCCGCATGGGCATCGACGTGATCTCGAACCACGAGCCGGTGGGGGAGGAGCTGTTTGCCGAGACGGAGAAAATGCGCCTTGCCGCGCTGCGCGATGTGCCGGTCCCCTCTGTTCCGGCGGGAAAGCCGCAGGGCGGAAAGGACGCGAAGCCTGCCGCACCGTCGCAGACGATCTATGGCAAGCCGTTCCACGGGAACGTCACGCCCATGCGCGAGCTGTCGCAGGACAGCGACGTCGGCCGCGTCATTGTCGAGGGCCGCGTGTTCGCCGTGAACCACAAGGAACTCAAGAAGCGCAATGCATGGGTCGTGAATTTCGATATGACGGACTACACCGGCTCCATCCGCGTGAACCGCTTTATGGAGGCCGATCAGGCCAAGCCACTCATCGACGCCATCCAGAAGCCCGGCAAGTGGCTGCGCGTGCAGGGCTTCATCAGCTTCAGCCGGTTTGAAAATGACATCGTGCTCGAGCCGCTGGCCGTGCAGGCCGCGGAGGCGCCCGTCCGTGTGGATACCGCGCCGGAGAAGCGCGTGGAGCTGCACCTTCACACGACAATGTCCATGATGGACGCCCTGACAAAGACGGGCGAGGCCGTCGCCACGGCTGCCCGCTGGGGCCACCGCGCCATTGCCATCACGGACCACGGCGTTGCCTCGTCGTTCCCGGCTGCCCTGAATGCCTCGAAGAACAAGGTGGCGGGGACGGATCAGAACATCAAGATCCTCTATGGCTGCGAGGGCTATTATGTCAATGACGTGGACGACCGCATCGCCGTCCACGGGACGGCAAGCCTGCCGCTGGACGGCGAGTTCGTCGCCTTCGACCTTGAGACCACGGGCCTTTCGGCTCAGCACGACGAGATCACGGAGATCGGCGCCGTTATCCTGCGCGACGGGCAGGTCGTCGATACGTTCCAGGCCTTCGTGAACCCCGGCCGCTCCATCCCGCAGAAGATCGTCGACCTTACCGGCATCACGGACGCCATGGTGGCGGACGCACCGCCCATTTCTCAGGTGCTGCCGGAATTTCTGGCCTTCTGCGGCGGGCGCGTGCTGTGTGCGCATAATGCCGATTTCGATGTCGGCTTCCTGACGGCGGCGGCCGAGCGGCTCGGTCTGCCGTTCGATCCGACGTATCTCGATACGCTCATCTTTGCACAGAATCTGATGCCGCAGCTGACGAATCACAAGCTCGATACCGTGGCCAATGCGCTCAGCCTGCCGGATTTCAACCATCACCGTGCCTCGGACGATGCGCTGACGTGCGGCTACCTCTACCTGCGCTTTGCCAAAATGCTGCAGGAGCGCGGCCTGCACGACATTCAGGATATCAATGCGGACATGCTCTCCCTGCGTGCCGGAAGCCGCATCACGAACCGCCACGCCCGCCACATCCTGCTGTTTGCCAAGAATCAGATGGGCCTGCGTAATCTGTATCGCCTGATCTCGGATTCCAACCTGAAATATTTCAAGCGCACGCCGCGCATCCCAAAGTCAGAGCTTATCCGATTCCGTGAGGGTCTCATTATCGGCTCGGCCTGCGAGGCAGGCGAGCTGTTCCAGGCCATCGTGGCCCACAAGAGCCACGCGGAGCTCAAACGCATCGCTTCGTTCTACGATTTCCTTGAGATCCAGCCCCTGAGCAACAACCGCTTCATGCTGGCCAAGGGCATCGCGGAGAGCGACGAGGAGCTGCGCGAGTTCAACCGCACCGTTGTCCGGCTGGGCGAGGAGCTGGGAAAGCCCGTCTGCGCGACGGGAGACGTCCACTTCCTGAACCCGGAGGACGAGATCTATCGCCGCATCCTGCTGGCCACGAAGGGCTTTGAGGACTGCGACCGCGAAAATCCGCTCTATTTCCGCACGACGGACGAGATGCTCGAGGAATTCTCCTACCTGGGCCCGGAAAAGGCCTATGAGGTCGTTGTGAAGAACCCGAACCACATCGCCGACATGTGCGAAACCGTCCGCCCCGTACCGCATAACCTGTTTGCGCCGAAGATCAAGAACTCCGTCGAGGACCTGAAATCGCTGGTCTACGGCAAGCTGCACCGCCTGTACGGCGATAATCCGCCCGAGATCGTTACGAAACGTGTTGAGACCGAGCTGGGAGACATTATCAACTGCCATTACGACGTCATTTACATGTCTGCGCAGAAGCTCGTGCAGAATTCCCTGGAGCACGGCTACCTCGTCGGATCCCGCGGCTCCGTCGGCTCGTCGCTCGTGGCCTTCATGTCCGGCATCACCGAGGTCAACTCGCTGCCGCCGCATTATCGCTGCCCCGAATGCAAATACTGCACCTTCGACGTTCCGGATGGCATCAATTGCGGGGCCGACTTGCCGGATGCCGTCTGCCCGCAGTGCGGCGCGAAGCTCGATAAGGACGGCTTCAACATCCCGTTTGAGACGTTCCTTGGCTTCGGCGGTGATAAGGTCCCGGATATCGACCTGAACTTTTCGGGCGAATACCAGTCACGCGCCCATCAGTACTGCATCGAAATGTTCGGCGCGAGCCATGTGTTCCGTGCGGGCACGATCGGTGCGGTCGCAGAGAAAACGGCCTACGGTTATGTGAAAAAATATCTGGCCGAGCGAAACCTGACCGTCAGCCGCGCGGAGGAGAACCGCCTTGCAGCGGGCTGCGTCGATGTGCGCCGCACGACGGGACAGCATCCAGGCGGCCTTGTCGTCATCCCGCAGGAGAATGAGATCTGGGATTTCTGCCCGGTGCAGCACCCTGCGGACGACATCCACACCGATATCATCACGACGCATTTTGAATATCACTCCATGGAGGAAAACCTTCTGAAGCTCGATATGCTCGGCCACGATGACCCGACGATGATCCGCATGATGGAGGATATGACGGGAGTCGACGCCCAGAAGATCCCGCTCGACGACAAGGACACGATGTCCATCTTCGTTTCAAGCAAGGTGCTCGGCTATGAGCATGACAAGATTCTGACGGAGGTCGGCACAGTCGGCATTCCGGAATTCGGCACGATCTTCACCCGCGGGATGCTCATGGACACCAAGCCGACGCAGTTCGACACGCTCATCCGCCTTTCCGGCTTCTCCCACGGCACGGATGTTTGGCTCGGCAACGCGAAGGATCTGATCCTGAGCGGCACGGCCTCTGTCAATCAGGCCATTGGCTGCCGCGACGATATCATGCTCTATCTCATCAAGTGCGGTCTGCCGGAGAAGCGCGCCTTCAAATTCATGGAGTCCGTTCGTAAGGGCGCGATCCACAAGGGCAAGGCGTGGCCGGAGGGCATTGTGGAGGAGATGCGCGAGCATCAGGTGCCGGAATGGTACATCGAATCCTGCAAAAAGATCAAATACCTCTTTCCGAAGGCGCACGCGGCGGCCTACGTCATGATGGCCTTCCGCATCGCGTGGTTCAAGGTACATCACCCGCTGGCGTTTTATGCGGCCTATTTCTACCGCCGCAGTCAGAAGGACGGCTTCGACGCCGTGATGATGACGCATGGCATCGAGACTGTGAAGGAGCACATCAAGCGCATCAACGCCGATCCGGACCATTCTGACAAGGAAGAAGATTTGCTGACGACGCTCGAGGTCTGCTACGAATTCTATCTGCGCGGCTTCACGTTCGACAATATTGACCTTTACGCCTCGCATGCCACAAAATTCCTCATCCGGGACGGCAGGCTCCTCCCGCCGTTCGTCTCTGTTTCCGGCCTCGGCGAGTCCGCCGCCTGGGATATTATGGAGGGCCGCGAGGGCAAGCACTTCGTCTCCATTGAGGAATTCTCTGCCGCCTGCCCGAAGGTGTCCAAGACCCATATCGAGAACCTGAAGCAGGCGGGCGCGTTCGGCGACCTGCCGGATACGAGCCAGATCACCCTTTTTTAAGGAAACTCTGAATCAATCATCTGCGGCGGATGCCAGATCTTTTTCGTCAATCCATCGGTATGAAAAACTTGAAAGATTGCGCAGCCGTTGGCGGCTTTGCCGCCTTACGGATGCGGCATGCCCCTTGCGGGTACACAAAGTATTCCTGCGTTTTCCATACCTCGACTTGCCAAAAAATCTCGCGCCATCCGCTCTTGCTGATTGAATCAGAGCTTCCCTGAGCATGCGTTCGCGATCGGTGAATTGCGTTCGGCAAGCCGCGGAAAGAGGTTGCCATTTTCTCCAAAGCCTGTTATAATAACTCAACACGAAACTACTAAACTGCAGCACCGCTGTGTAGTGCTGCAAAATAAAGAAGGGAGCTTTTTTTCATGCAGAAGCTTGATAAGCAGTTTCATATCCATTGTGTCGAAGGCGATGTTGGCCGCTATTGCCTGCTACCCGGCGATCCGGGCCGCTGCGAGTCCATCGCAAAGCTGTTCGACAATCCTGTGCATGTTGCCCAGAACCGTGAGTATAATATCTACACCGGCACGCTCCTCGGCGAAAAGGTCAGCGTCTGCTCCACCGGCATCGGCGGCCCGTCCGCGTCCATCGCCATGGAGGAGCTGCACAACATCGGTGCGGACACGTTCATCCGCGTCGGTACCTGCGGCGGCATCAACCTGAAGGTTCAGTCCGGCGATATCGTCGTTGCGACGGGAGCCATCCGCTTTGAGCACACGTCTCAGGAATATGCGCCGCTCGAGTATCCGGCCGTTGCCAACCTTGATGTGACCAATGCCCTGCGTCAGGCTTCGCTCGCCATGGGTAAGCAGACGCATGTCGGTGTCGTGCAGTGTAAGGACGCATTCTACGGCCAGCACAGCCCGGCGAAGATGCCCGTCTCCTATGAGCTGCTGCAGAAATGGGAAGCCTGGAAGCGCCTCGGTGTTCTGGCAAGTGAGATGGAGTCCGCCGCGCTGTTCGTCGTGGCAGATGCGCTGGGCTGCCGCTGCGGTTCCTGCTTCCATGTTATCTGGAATCAGGAGCGCGAGACTGCCGGTCTCGACCAGAACATGAGTGAGGACACGAGCGCCGCCGTCCGCGTCGGCGTCGAGGCCATGAAGCTCCTCATCGCGCAGGATCTGGCAAAATAATCGTTCCCGCTGCGGAACAAATGCAGAGAAGACCCGTCTAATGAGCATCAGGGGGTGAAGACCATGGGAAAATACTGGTGGGTGACATGGATCAAGGTCCTTGCACTCACGGCGGTTTTCGCCGTTGTCATCGTGCTGGGCTATCAGCAGGTGAAGAAGAGCGTTGCGGATTATCTGGTCGACGCACCGGCGGATGCCAAGCTGACGGACAAGCTGAATCTGGAGGACATGGTGTTTGACTACGCCGGAGAATTTGTGGACCGCATGATGGAGGAATCCGAGCAGATCCGCAATGCCATCACCGAGCCGCTGGCCTGACATCCTTATAAAAGCTACCTGCTCCGGGGGCGCGACAGCGCTCCCGGAGCTTTTGGACTGTCGAAAAAAAGCCTCGCAGAGTTTGCGCTCGCAAGCGCAAAGAAAATGGAAATCATTTTCTCCGGCGGCGTGTACGTCGGAGAAAATACCGCTCGGCTCGCAAACGTGCGAAGGGTGCGCCGCAGGCGTGCCCTTCGTGCGATGCAGCGAGCCGCAGCCTTTTCAAACGAGAGCCCAGTGAAACGGGTCTCGTTTGAGAGCTTGTCAAAAACACTTTTTTGACAAGCTACGCTCCGGGGGCGCGACAGCGCTCCCGGTGCTTTGTATTCTGCGGCAAAATTTCGTGCGGTTCTGCGCCGGATCGCCCGGACCGGCATATGCTGGGGCAGGGAGGGAAGCAGAATGAGCCAGATCTGTGTGACATTTCGTTCAATCACGGCTGCGCAGAATGCGGCGCGGGCGCTGGAGCAGGCGGGGCTCCCCGCGCAGGTGCTCCGCACGCCGCGGGCGCTGCAGGAGCAGGGCTGCGGCTACTGCGTGCGTGCGCCTGCCGAGCCGGAGACCATCCGGCGGCTGCTGACGGCCGAGCGCATCGCGTTCCGGCGGCTGTATCGCCGCGGCGCGGACGGGGCATGGCAGGAGGCGGAGCCATGATCTATTTTGACAGCGCCGCAACGACGCTGCAGAAGCCGGAGTCCGTCTATGCGGCCGTGCAGCGCTCGATGCGCGCCTGCGCCAGCGTCGGGCGCGGCGGCCATGCGGCGGCAGACGCGGCGGCGCGGGTCGTCTATGCCTGCCGCACCGAGGCGGCGGAGCTGTTCGACGCCGCGCCGGAGCAGGTTGTTTTCACCATGAACGCGACGCACGGCCTGAATATTGCTCTGCGCAGCCTTGTCCGGCCGGGCGGGCGCGTTGTGCTGTCCGGCATGGAGCACAATGCCGTCACGCGGCCGCTTGCTGCGCTCGGGGCGCAGATTGAAACGGCCGATGCACCGCCGTTTGCGCCGGAGCGGCTGCTCGAGGGCTTTGCGCGCGCCCTGCGGCAGGGAGCGGATGCGGCGGTGTGCACGCATGTTTCAAATGTCTACGGCAATGTGCTGCCCGTGTCAGCCGTTGCCGCGCTGTGCCGGGAACGCGGCGTCCCGCTCGTCATCGACGCTTCGCAGTCCGCGGGAACGCTGCCGGTCAGCCTGCGCGGGACGGGTGCGGCCTTCATTGCCATGCCGGGGCACAAGGGGCTGTATGGCCCGCAGGGGACGGGCCTGCTGCTGTGCGGTGCGGCGGGGGAGCCGCTGCTGCTGGGCGGCACGGGGAGCAATTCGCTCGATCAGAGCATGCCGGATTTCCTGCCGGACCGCCACGAGGCGGGCACGCACAACGTCTGCGGCATCGGCGGCCTGCTGGCTGGCCTGCGCTTCGTGCGGGAGCGGCGGCCGGAAGAGCTGCTGGCGGGAGAGCGCGCACTCACGGCCCTTGCGGCGCGCGGCCTTCGGCAGCTGCCGGGCGTGGAGGTGTTCACGGGGCCGGGGCAGAGCGGCGTTCTGTCGTTCCGCTGCCGGGACCTCGACTGCGAGGAGGCCGCCGCCTGTCTGGCGGAGGCCGGGATCGCCGTGCGGGCCGGGCTGCACTGTGCGCCGATGGCCCACTGCAGCGGCGGAACGCTCGAGACCGGAACGGTCCGGGTGAGCTTCTCTGCTTTTAACACGTCTGCGGAGGTCCGGCAGTTCCTGCAGGTGTGCAGAACGGCATTTTTGCCGGGATGAAGGAAAAACGCGCGTTTTCCACTTGCTATTGCGGCGAAAATCGGATATAATGAATAGAATCTAAAAATAGGGCCCATATCGGGTCCTGTAAGGTAATTGCAGTAACTTGGAATTTGCGGAGTTTTGCTCATGGATGCAGTGATCAATTTCTTTAAGGAGTTCAGCTCGATGCTCCCGACCATCAAGGTCATGGACATCGTGGATATCCTCGTCGTAGCCTTCCTCATCTATAAGGTCATCATGATGGTCCGGTCGACCAGTGCGGCGCGGATCGCCAAGAGCGTGCTCATCATCCTGATCCTTGCCGGTGTGACGCAGCTGCTCAACATGTATCTGCTGAACTATATCCTCGACAAGATCCTGGAGATCGGCCTTGTGGCCCTGATCGTTGTGTTCCAGCCGGAGCTGCGGCGTATGCTCGAAAAGCTCGGCAGCAAAAATGTCCGCGAGATCCTTTCCGTCAAGGAAGAGCAGCGCGAGATCGACCGCGTCATCGAGCAGACCGTGCAGGCCTGCGAGATCATGGCCAAGGAGCGCACGGGCGTGCTCATCGTCTTCGAGCGCTCCATCCCGCTGCTGGAATACCAGAAGAGCGGCACCGTCGTGGATGCCTGCGTCTCCTCGGAGCTGCTGCGCAACCTGTTTTTCACCAAGGCGTCGCTCCATGACGGCGCGGTCATCATCCGCAATGACCGCATTGCGGCGGCGGGCTGCGTCTTGCCGCTGACGGAGAACCACAATATCAGCAGCGACCTCGGCACGCGCCATCGCGCGGGCATCGGCATCAGCGAGGTCTCCGATGCCGTCGTCGTCATCGTCTCCGAGGAGACGGGCACGATCTCTGTGGCGATCTCCGGCATGCTCAAGCGCCATCTCGCCCCACAGACGCTCGAAAAGCTCCTGCTCAACGAGCTGGCCCCCCAGCGCGAGGAGAAGACACGCAACCCGCTCAAGCTCCTCCGCCGGAAGCAAAAGGAGAACAAAGATGCAAAAAAGTAAGATCCTTGCCTTTCTTCTGGCGCTCGTCGTCTCCATCGTGCTCTGGTTCTATGCCGTCACGGTCGTGAATCCCGACGACACCATTACCATCAGCGGCATCAGCGTCCAGTTCGAGGGCACGGAGGCCCTGACGTCCCAGGGCCTGATGCTCACGGGCGGCGATTCCACGAAGGTCAGCATCAAGGTCTCCGGCCGCCGCTCCGACCTCAAGGAGCTGAACAACGAGACGGTCACCGCCATTGCGGACGTCACGCGCATTGCCGCCAGCGGCAGCTATCAGCTCAGCTGGAGCGTCGTCTGGCCCAGCACCGTGGCAACGGGCGATATCAGCGAAACGAGCCGCGCACCGTCACGCATCTCCGTCACGGTCAGCGACATTAAGGAGAACCCCGAGGTCCCCATCGAGCTCGAATACACCGGCGAGCCGATGACGGGCTATATGATCGATAAATCCAACCTGACCCTCGGCACACAGTCCATCTCCGTCCGCGGCCCTGCGGAGGAGGTCAACAAGATCGCCCGCGCCGTCGTGCGCGTCGATGTGACGGATGCCGATGCACTCATCGACACGGATTGCCCCGTTGTCCTGCTGGACAAGGACGGCAACGAGCTGTCGCTGAGCCAGTATGTGACAAGCTCTGCGGATTCCGTTCGTGTAACGATCCCTATCCTGCAGTATAAAGATATTAAGCTCAATGCAACACTTGTTTCCGGCGGCGGCGCGACGTCCGAGGATGCGGATGTAACGATCGAGCCGTCCACCCTGCGCGTCACGGGCAATACGGCCGTTCTGGATGCCATGGCGGACGAGCTGCCCATCCGCACGATCGATCTGGCGCAGATCACCGGGACCGAGACGTTCGAGGTCACGCCGGAGCTGCCGAGCGGCGTTACGAGCCGCGCCGACAGCCAGACCGTGAAGATCACGGTCACGCTCAAGGGCCTCGTGACGAAGGAATTCACCGTTCCCACGGCGAACATCCTCCGCAAGGAGGCACCGGCCGGCATGACGTTTGCCGACCAGAATGTCAAGATCACCGTCCGCGGCCGCGCGAGCGTCATGAGTGCGCTCCGCATGGAGGACCTGACCGTTACGGCCGACTTCAGCCGCCACTATGACGCGGCGGCCAAGCAGGTCGAGCTGGAGGTCGCGCTGCCTGCGAATGTCTCCGCCGGTGTCATCGGCGGGCCATACACCGTGCAGGTCTCGCTGAGCGAGACGGACGGCGGCAATACGGAGTCCTGACGATGCGGCAGCGTGCAACGGTCGGGTCCCTGCTCCCGGACGGGAGCGTCAGCCTGCTGGTGCAGCGTGTGAGCGCCTGCACGGGCGACTGCGGCCACTGCGGCGGCTGCGGAGCCGTCGGCCAGAGCGTACAGGTGACGGCGCGCGCGCCGTTTCCGGTCGAGCCGGGCGAGCGCGTGTGGGTCGAATCCCGCAGCGGCGCGGTCCTCGGCGCGGCGGCGCTGGTGTATCTGCTGCCGCTCGGGCTGCTGCTTGCGGTCTGCCTTGCGGCGCAGTCCCTCGGCGGTGTTTGGATGGCTGTGCTCGGTGCGGCGGCCTTTGCCGCCGGTCTGATCCCGGCCCTGCTCTGGAACCGCCATCTGCGCCGCAGACCGATGGAGTACCGCATCACGGGCAGGGTGGACTAGCGTGTTCGGCTATGTGCTGCCGCGGCGCGACCGCCTCTCCGAAGAGGCGCAGGTGCGCTACCATGCGGCCTACTGCGGCCTGTGCCGCGCGCTGAAGCTGGAATACGGCTTTGCGGCGCGGTTTCTGGTCAACTATGATATGACATTTCTCTACTTCCTCCTGCGGGAGGGAGATCCGGCATGCCCGGAGCGCTGCTTCTGCCCGGCCCGGCCGTGGTGCCGCAAGGCCTGCCTGCCGGAGGACGGCGCCATGCGCTATGCAGCCGACCTGAGCGTGCTGCTTTCGTGGTGGAAGCTGCTCGACGCCCGGCGCGACAGCCGCGGCCCGCGCCGTCTGGCTGCCAAAGCGGCCCTGCTGCTCTATCGCCGGAGCTATCGCCGCGCCTCGGCCCGGCATCCGGCGCTCGATGCCGCATTCGGCACGGAGCTTGCCCGGCTGCAGGCGCTCGAGGACGAAAAAAGCCCCAGCATCGACCGCACGGCGGACGCCTTTGCCTCGCTGCTGCGCGACTGCGCCGCCCACTATGACGGCCGGGAGCGTCGGCCGGAGCAGCTGCTATTGTACCACGTCGGCCGGTATCTGTATCTGGCCGATGCGCTCGAGGACCTGCCGCGCGATGTGCGGGCAGGTGCGTATAACCCGCTTCGCTACCGCTACGGCGCGGACGGCGGGACGCTCGATCCGGCGGACCGGGCGCAGCTGCTCGAAACGATCGACGCCTCCATCAGCATGGCCTGCTCGGCCATGGAGCTGCTGGACGGGCGGCGCGACCGGGAGCTGCTTTCCAACATCTTATATTTCGGACTGCCCGCCGTGCTCCATGCAGTCGCGGAGGGAACGTTCCGCAAGGCGGGAAACAGGAGGAAAACATGAAGGACCCCTATGAAGTGCTCGGTGTGCCGCACGGCGCCTCGGAGGATGAGATCAAAAAGGCCTACCGGGAGCTTGCGCGGAAATACCATCCCGATAATTACGCCAACAATCCGCTTGCGGATCTGGCACAGGAAAAAATGAAGGAGATCAACGAGGCCTATGCCACGCTCATGAAGGGCGGGCGGCAGCAGGCCGACGCCGGGAGCACCGGTGGCCAGCGCAGCAGTGCGGGAAGCACGTCGTCGCCGCTCTATGAGATCCGCCGACGCATCCAGCTCGGTGACCTCGACGGCGCGGAGGCCGGGCTCAATGCGGTATCCGCGCGCACGGCCGAGTGGTATTATCTGCGCGGTGTCATTGCGCAGCGCCGCGGCTGGATGGACGAGGCTGCGCAGAACTTCCGCATCGCAGTCAATATGGAGCCGCAGAATCTGGAATACCGAAATGCACTCAGCAGCGTTGGCAGCGGCGCATACACCTACCGGCAGACGCAGTACAGCGACGGCTCGGACGAGCTCTGCGGCCTTTGCAGCTCACTCATGTGCCTGAACTGCCTTTGCGGCGGCTGCCGCTGATCTGATCGAAAGGGGACGAATCATTTGATCCGCAGTATGACTGGCTATGGCCGTGCCTGCAAGACCCTGCATGGGCGGGAGATCACGGTGGAGCTACGCTCCGTCAACAATCGCTTCCTCGATTGCTCCGTGCGCCTGCCCCGCGCGTTCTCCTACGCGGAGGATGCGATCAAACAGCTTGTAAAGGACGCCGTCCAGCGCGGCAAGGTGGACGTGTTTGTCAGTGTGAACGCGGCGGGCGCGGAGGAGGCCACCGTTTCGTTGAACCGCCCCGTGCTCGAGGGGTATCTGCGCGCCATGCGCACCATGGTCGCAGATTACGGCGTGCAGGACGATATCAGCGCTTCCGCGCTCTCCGCGCTGCCCGACATCTTCGTGGTGGAGAAGCCGGAGGAGGACGAAAAGCAGAATCTTGCCGACCTGACCGCCGTTGCGGCGGAGGCCATCGCCGTCTATCAGACCATGCGCGAGACGGAGGGCGCGGCCATGGCTGCCGACCTCAGCTCCCGCGCGGAGACCATCCGCGGCCTTGTCGGCCGCGTCGAGGAGCGCAGCCCCGTCACGCTGGCGGAATACCGCACCCGGCTCGAGAACAAGCTGCGCGAGGTGCTCGCCGGCACGACGATCGACGAGAGCCGCATCCTGACGGAGGCCGCCATCTTTGCCGACCGCATCGCCGTCGATGAGGAGACCGTCCGTCTGCGCAGCCATCTGGCCCAGCTCGACAGCCTGCTTGCAGGCGGCGGGGCCATCGGCCGCAAGCTCGACTTCCTGCTGCAGGAGATGAACCGCGAGGCCAACACCATCGGCTCGAAGGGCAACGATCTTGAGCAGGCCCGCACCGTCGTGGAGATCAAGGCGGAGCTGGAAAAGATCCGCGAGCAGATCCAGAACATCGAGTGAGCGCGATGCGGCTGATCAACATCGGATTTGGGAACCTGGTCTCTTCGGAGCGGCTGCTGACCATTGTCGGCCCGGATTCCGCCCCGATCAAGCGAATGATCCAGGAGGCGCGCGACCGCGCCATGCTCATTGACGCCAGCTATGGCAGAAAGACCCGCGCCGTGCTCCTGATGGATACGGACCATGTGATCCTTTCGGCGATCCCGCCGGAGGCCATTGCCCGCCGTCTGGCCGATCCGTCGGCAGAGCCGGAGCGCGAGGAGGAGGAACAGGCATGAGCCAGGGCAGAATCATCATCGTTTCCGGCCCGTCCGGGGTCGGCAAGGGCACCATCCTTCGGACGGTCATGCAGCAGCACGAGTCGCTGCACTATTCCGTTTCGGCTACTTCCCGCCCCATGCGGCCCGAGGACCGCGAGGGCGTGAGCTATTATTTCGTCTCGCGCGAGCGCTTTGAAGAGATGATCGCGGCAGGGGAGCTTCTGGAGCACGCCTGCTATGCGGGCAACTATTACGGAACGCCCCTGCGCCCCGTAGAGGAAGCGCTGGCGCGCGGCGAAAGCGTCGTTCTCGAGATCGACGTGCAGGGCGCGCTGCAGGTCATGCAGCGCCGGCCGGACGCCATTTCCGTTTTCATCGCTCCGCCGTCCTATGCCGAGCTGAAGCGCCGGCTGGCCGGGCGCGGCGACACGCCGCCGGACATTGCCGCCAGACGCCTGCATATCGCGCTGGAGGAATGCCGTCAGGCAAAGCACTATCAATATACCATCATCAACGATTCCGTCGGGCACGCCGTGCAGGAGCTGGAAGCAGTCCTGACCGCGGAGGCCTGCCGCACATCCTATCGCCCACTCAATCTCAAGGAGGAAGACTAATTATGCTGTATCCCGCTATGGCCGATCTGCTCAAGCACATCGACAGCCGCTATCTTCTCGTCAACGTGATCGCGCGCCGCGCGCGCCAGATCTCCATCGAGGCAGAGACGGAGCACATCCCGCTGGAGGATAAGCCCGTGACCATCGCCATCCACGAGGTCGCGGACGGCAAGCTCGCGGCAGTCGTGAAGGAATGAGCCGGAACAAGGCGCGGGCAGAGGTGACCCTGCCGGCGTCTTTTGCCTTTTTCCGCCGGACTGTCCCGGCGACGGCAGCATGATCGCCCGCATTGCGGTCGCTTCGGCCGTGTTCTCCATGGACAAGCCGTTCGATTACCGCATTCCGGACTCCCTGACGCTGCAGCCGGGCCAGCGTGTGCGCGTACCGTTCGGCGCATCGAACCGCCGCACGGAGGGCATCGTTCTCGCCGTGATGCCGGATGGCGCGGAGCGGCCGGACGGCCCGGCGCTCAAGCCCGTCGAGGCGGCGCTCGACCCGGAGCCGCTGCTCTCGCGTGCTGCGCTGCATCTGGCGGCCTTTGTGCGCGAGCGCTATTTCTGCACATTCTATGACGCCGTGCGGGCCATTTTACCGGCAGGCGTCTGGTTTCAGCCGCGTGACCGCTATACCCTTGCGGAGAACGCCGCATGGGACGACCGCTGGCGCAATCCGGCGGCGCAGGCCGTATTCCAAACGCTGCAGACGCTCGGCGGTGCCGCGGAGGAATCCGCGCTGCGCGCCCAGTTTGAGCCGGAGGCCCTGCAGCGGGCGCTGCAGTACCTGCGGCAGAAAAAGCTCGTCACCTGCGAGACGTCCCATCGCCGCCGCGTGAACGATAAAACGGAGCGCATTGCCGTTCTGGCCGTCCCGGCCGAGGAGGCGCGGCGTTTTGCCCAGTCGCATCAGGCGTCCGCTCCTGTGCAGGCGGCGGCCATGGAGCTGCTTGCCACGCTCGGTGAGTGCGCCTGTAAGGAGTTGGGCTATTACGCAGGCGCGACGTCTGCCACGCTCCGCAGGCTGGAAAAGCTGGAGCTGCTGACGCTCCGGGAGCAGGAGGTCCTGCTTCCGCCTCCCCCGGCCGCAGCGGCCGATCCGAAGCCGCTCCTGCTCACGCCGCAGCAGCAGGCAGCCTATGACAGTTTGTCTGCCCGCCTGCAGGATGCCTCTCCCGGCACGGCGCTTCTCTACGGCGTGACGGGCAGCGGCAAAACGGTCGCGTATCTCCGCCTGATCGATGATTGCCTTGCCGCCGGGCGCGGTGCGATCGTCCTTGTGCCGGAGATCGCCCTGACGCCGCAGCTCCTGCGGCAGTTTTCCGTACGCTACGGCGCGCGCGTCGCCGTGCTCCACAGCGCCCTGCGCATCAGCGAGCGCTATGAGACGTGGAAGCGCATCCGCTCCGGCGATGCCGACGTGGTGCTCGGTACCCGCTCAGCTGTGTTCGCGCCGGTGCGGGACCTCGGTCTGCTCATTGTGGACGAGGAGCAGGAGCACACCTACCAATCCGAAAATGCACCGCGCTACCATGCCCGCGAGGTCGCGATCTACCGTGGCGCGCAGGAGCATGCGCTGACGGTGCTCGGCTCCGCCACGCCGACGGTCGAGAGCATGTACCGTGCCGTTACGGGTGCTTTTGGCCTGTGCCGCATGACGGAGCGCTATAACGGCAGACCGCTGCCGCCCGTCGAGATCGTCGACATGAAGCGCGAGCTGCGCGAGGGCAATGCCTCGATCATCAGCGAGCCGCTGCTGCTGGCCCTGCGCGAAAATCTCCGCCTCGGGCAGCAGTCCATCCTGTATCTCAACCGCCGCGGCACGAGCCGGATGCTGGCCTGCGTCGAATGCGGCAGCGTCCCGATGTGTCCGGGCTGCAGCCTGCCGCTGACGTACCACCATGCGAACGGGCGGCTCATGTGCCACATCTGCGGCCACAGCGAGCCTATGCCTGCACGCTGCCCCGTCTGCGGCGGGCATCTGCGCCAGATCGGCTGCGGCACGCAGCGGGTCGAGGAGCAGCTGCAGAATTTGCTGCCCGGCGTCGGCGTGCTGCGCATGGATGCAGACACCGTCTCGGCAGTCAATACCCATGAAAAGCTGTTCCGGCGCTTCCGCGAGGAGCGCATCCCCATCCTGCTTGGCACGCAGATGGTGGCAAAGGGACTGGATTTTGAGAATGTCACGCTCTCGGCCGTGCTGGACGCCGACCTCTCGCTCTATGCGTCCGACTATCGCGCCGCGGAGACGACGTTCAGCCTGATCGCGCAGGTCGCGGGCCGGGCCGGACGCGGAAAATTGGGCGGCAGGGCGATCCTGCAGACCATGACGCCGCAGAACCAGACCATCCGCTTTGCTGCGGAGCAGAACTATGACGCCTTTTTCGAGGCAGAGCTGCCGCTGCGCCAGCTGCGCGGCTGCCCGCCCTATCGCGACCTGCTCACCGTGACGTTCCACGGCTGGGAGGAGGAGCGCGTCTGGCAGGCGGCGCTGGCATTCCGTGCGCGGCTGGACGGCCTGCTGCATTCCGAATTCTACCGCGGGGAAACCGCTGCCGTGCTTGGCCCGGCCCCGGCCTCCGTTGCGCGGATCAATTATCATTATCGCTGCCGCCTGACGCTTAGCTGCGTCAATACGCGACGGCTGCGGGAGCTTCTGGCGTTCCTTGTGCGCGAATTCGCAAAGGATCGCAGCTTCCGGGGCGTCGGCGCGTTTGTGGATGTCAACGGCAGAGAATAAAGGGGAATCACGATGGCACTGAGGAATATTTTGACCGTAGAGGAGCCTGTGCTGCACAAGACGGCACGGCCCGTGACGCGCTTTGACGCCCACCTCGGCGAGCTGCTTGACGATATGAGGCAGACGCTGACCAATGCGGGAGGCGTCGGCCTTGCCGCGCCGCAGATCGGCATCCTGCGCCGCGTCGTCGTAGTCGATGACGACGGCGAGCTGATCGAGCTCGTCAATCCGGAGATTTTGGAGACCTCCGGCGAGCAGGACGGCATGGAGGGCTGCCTGAGCGTCCCCGGCCGCTACGGTATGGTCAAGCGTCCGGAATTTGTGCGTCTGCGCGCGCAGGACCGCGACGGCAACTGGTTCGAGGCGGAGGGCGAGGGCCTGACGGCGCGCTGCTTCGCCCATGAATGCGACCACCTCGACGGGCATATCTATACGGAAAGAGCCTATCACATGCTCACGGATGAGGAAATGGCCGAGCTGGAGGAGGAAGCATGAGAGTCGTCTTCATGGGCACGCCGCAGATCGCGGCGGACTGCCTGTCCCGCCTGATCGCGGACGGCTTTGACCTCGTCGGCGTCTACACGAAGCCGGATATGCCGAAGAACCGCGGCATGAAGCTCGCCATGTCCGAGGTCAAGGAGGTCGCGCTGGCCGCCAGCCTGCCGGTCTATCAGCCCGCGACGTTCCGCGATGATGCCGCCGTGGAGGAGCTTCGCGCCCTGCGCCCGGACGTCATTGCCGTCGTGGCCTATGGCAAAATTCTGCCGCAGCGCGTGCTGGACATCCCGACGCTCGGCTGCATCAACATCCACACGAGCATCCTGCCTGCGCTGCGCGGCTCGGCCCCGGCGCAGTGGGCCATTCTGAACGGTCTGGACGAGACCGGCGTGACGGCGATGTACCTCTCGGCCGGAATGGACGAGGGCGACATTATCGAAATCCGCAAAACGCCCATCGAGCCGCTGGAAAATTCCACGGCCCTGCTGGCGCGGCTGGCCGCCGTCGGTGCGCCGCTGCTGTCCGATACACTGCATGCCATCGAGGCGGGTACGGCAACCCGCACGCCGCAGGATCCGTCCAAAGCAACGTTGGCTCCGATGCTCTCGAAGGAGCTTTCGCCCATCGACTGGACGAAGCCTGTCCGGCACATCGTCGATCAGGTGCGCGGCCTTGATCCGTGGCCCGTCGCCACGGCGGACCTGAACGGCACGCATTTCAAGATTTACGGGGCGCAGCCCGCGCCCGGTCATACGGACAAGGCCCCCGGCACACCGGTCTCCCTCACAAAGCAGGGCCTGACCGTCGCCTGCGGGAACGGCGAGCTCGTGCTGCTGACACAGCTGCAGGCCCCCGGCGGGAAGCGCATGGCTGCGCCAGATTATTTCCGCGGCCACCCCATCGAACTCTGAGATGGCGGGCGCAAGAGACGCGGCGCTGCGGGCGCTCATCGCCTTCCGCCGCGACGGTGCATGGCCGGAGAGCGCCCTGAAGGACGCGCTGCGCGGGATGGACCGCCGCGAGGCGGCGCTGGCTACCCGGCTGTGCAACGGCGTGCTGCAGAACCGCATGCTGCTCGACCACTGGCTGAGCGGCTTCGTGCGCGGCAAGCTGCAGCCCGTCGTGCGCGATATCCTGCGGCTGGCCGCCTATCAGCTCTGTTTCATGGACCGCATCCCGCCCTCGGCGGCGGTGAACGAGGCCGTGGAGCAGACGCGCCGTCTGGCCAACCAGCAGGCGGCCCGTCTGGTCAACGGCGTGCTGCGCAATCTGCTGCGGGCCATGCCGCTGGCGCTGCCGGACGACCTGAGCCTGCGCTACAGCCACCCGGAGCCTATCGTGCGCCTGTTTCTGGCGCAGTTCGGCCGGGAGGAGACGGAGCGCATTCTGAAGACCGACAACGAAGCACCGCAGACCGTGCTGCAGGTCAATCCACTGCGCGGCAATGCCGCTGCGCTGCTGGAGGAGCTGCCCGGTGCGCAGCCGCATCCGTGGCTGCCGGGCTGCCTGACGGTCTCCGGCCCTGTGGAGCAGACGGCTGCCTTCCATGAGGGGCGCGTGTATGTGCAGGACGCGGCGGCCCATCTTGCCGTGGCTGTTTCCGGCATCGAGCCGGGCATGCGCGTGCTTGACTGCTGCGCGGCGCCGGGCGGCAAGAGCTTTGCCGCCGCGCTGCAGATGCAGGACCGCGGTACGCTGTATTCCTGCGATATCCACCCGCACCGTCTCGAACTCATCGAGCGCGGCGCGGAGCGGCTCGGCATTTCTATTCTGGAGACGCATCTGCAGGATGCCTCGCAGCCCGTGCCCGCGTGGCGCGGCGCGATGGACGTCGTGCTGGCCGATGTGCCGTGCTCCGGACTCGGCGTCATCCGGAAAAAACCGGATATTCGCTATCACGAGCCCTCGGCGGAGCTGCCCGCCCTGCAGCGCGCCATTCTTGCGCAGCAGGCGGAATATGTCCGCCCCGGCGGTGTGCTGCTCTACAGCACCTGCACGATCCTGCGCCGGGAAAACGAGGCTGTGGCGGAGGACTTCCTGCGCACGCATCCGGACTTCGTCCCGGAAAACGCGCCGTGGCCAGAGGGCTCCGGCATCGCGCCGGGAGCGATGGTCACGCTGCTTCCGGGGCAGCATGAGACAGACGGCTTCTTTATCTGCAAATTCAGGAGGAAACCTTGAAAGACATCAAATCCATGACGCTGGCGGAGCTGGGGACCGAGCTGAAAGTGCTCGGCGAGCCTGCCTTCCGCGCCAAACAGATCTATCGCTGGATGCACCGCGGCGTGCACGATTTTTCGGAGATGACGGATATCTCCCGCAGCCTGCGCGAGCGGCTCGCGGCGGAATATACGCTCGTCTCGCCGACGGTCGCGCGGCGGCTGCAGTCGCAGAAGGACGGAACCATCAAATACCTCTGGCGCCTAATGGACGGAAACTGCGTGGAAAGCGTGCTCATGCGCTACCATTACGGCAATACGATCTGCATTTCCTCCGAGGTCGGCTGCCGCATGGGCTGCGCCTTCTGCGCCTCGACGCGCGGCGGACTGGTCCGCCGCCTCGAGCCGTCGGAAATGCTGGATCAGGTGCTGTTTTCGCAGCTGGATTCCGGCCTGCCCATCTCGCACATCGTGCTCATGGGCATCGGCGAGCCGCTGGATAATTATGACAATGTGCGCCGCTTCCTCGAGCTCGTCAATTCGCCCGAGGGGCTGAACATCGGCATGCGGCACATCAGCCTTTCCACCTGCGGACTGGTCGATCAGATCGACCGGCTGGCCGAGGAGGACCTGCAGCTGACGCTCTCCGTGTCGCTGCACGCGCCGGTGGACGAGGTCCGCAGCAGCATCATGCCCGTGAACCGGCGCTGGCCGGTGCAGGAGCTCCTCGATGCCTGCCGCCGTTACTTCGAAAAGACCGGGAGAAGGATCTCCTTTGAATATGCCATGATCCGTGATGTCAACGACACGCCGGAGATGGCAAAGCAGCTCATCCGCCGTCTGCGCGGGATCGCGGCGCATGTGAACCTCATCCCGCTGAATGACGTGGCGGAAAGCCCGCTGAAGCCGAGCCTGCCGGAGACGGTGCTGCGCTTCCAGAAAACGCTGGAGGCCAGCGGCATCCCCGCCACGGTGCGGCGGACGCTCGGCAGCGACATCAACGCCTCCTGCGGCCAGCTCCGCAGAAATTACGAGGCGGAAAAACCAAAAGAAGGGAGCGGAATGGATGGAAGCATGGGGACTGACGGACACGGGAAACGTGCGTGAGGAAAATCAGGACTTTTACCGCATGGAGCGCCTTGGCCCGGAGACGCTGCTCGCCGTCGTGTGCGACGGCATGGGCGGCGCGCGTGCCGGGAATGTGGCCAGCCGCCTTGCCTGCGAGGTCTTCTGCGGCGAGGTCTGCCGCTCCCTGCGCGACGGGATGACCGAGGCAGAGGAGCAGGACGTGCTGTGCACGGCGGCGAAGCTGGCCAATATTTCTGTCTATGAGCATGCGCAGCTCAGTGAGGAGTTCCGCGGCATGGGCACGACGCTCGTGGCTGCCCTCGTCCGCGGCCTGCGCGTGGAGATCGTGAACATCGGCGACAGCCGGGCCTATCATCTCGGGGCAGACGGCATCCGCTGCGTCACCGTGGATCACTCCCTTGTGGAGCTGATGGTGCAGCGCGGCGAGCTGACGCACGAACAGGCCAAGAACCACCCGAGCAAGAATCTCATCACCCGCGCGGTCGGCACGGAAAAGCAGGTCGCCGCCGATGTGTTCTCCCTCACGGCGGAGCCGGGCGACTGCCTGCTGCTGTGCTCGGACGGCCTTTCGAACCAGATGGCCGATCAGGAGATCTTATTTGAAGTCGTGCACGGCGCACAGAAGGCAGACTGCTGCCAGCGCCTGCTGGATATCGCAAAAAGCCGGGGCGCGCCTGATAACGTGACCTCTGTGCTCATTGCACTGTAACAAAAAAGGCCGCTCTGCGGTATCTGAGATTGAATCCGGCTTCCGTTCGCCGCTGAGAACGGGCCGCGCACGCGGAAGGAGTTGCCATGGAAAATTACTTAGGAAGGCTGCTGGATAACCGCTATGAGATCCTCGAGGTCATCGGGACAGGCGGGATGGCAGTTGTATATAAAGCACTGGATCACCGTCTGAACCGCTTGGTCGCCGTGAAGATCCTCAAGGATGAGTTCTCGCGCAATCAGGAGTTCCGCCGCCGCTTCCATGCGGAGTCGCAGGCCGTCGCCATGCTGTCGCACCCGAATATCGTCAGCGTTTATGACGTGTCCCGCTCCGGCGACGTGGACTATATCGTCATGGAGCTGATCGAGGGCATCACGCTCAAGCAGTATCTGGAGAAGAAGGGCTGCCTCAACTGGCGCGAGACGCTGCATTTCGCCATGCAGATCGCCAAGGCGCTCGAGCACGCCCACAGCCGCGGCATTGTCCATCGCGATATCAAGCCGCACAATATCATGATCCTGAAGGACGGCAGCATCAAGGTCGCCGACTTCGGCATCGCGCGCATCGCCTCGGCACAGAGCACGCTGACGCGCGAGGCGCTCGGCTCCGTGCACTATATCTCGCCGGAGCAGGCCAAGGGCGCGTGGGTGGACGACCGGTCCGATCTCTATTCCCTCGGCGTCGTCATGTATGAGATGCTCACGGGCCGCACGCCCTATGACGGCGAGACGCCCGTCTCCGTCGCCATCCAGCACATCAACGGCGGCGCGCCGCTGCCCAGCACGCTCGTCACCGGTATCCCGCGCGGCCTCGAGCAGATCACGATGCACGCCATGGCCTCCAATGCCGACGAGCGCTATTCCTCCGCGACGGAGATGCTGCGCGATATGGAGGAATTCCGCAAGAATCCGAGCCTGACGTTCGTGTACGGGCCCGGTGGTCAGACGCTGCGGCAGGCGCCGCAGGCCCCGCAGCAGTCCCAGCAGCCGCAGCACGGCGGCATGACCCGCTCCGAGGCGGAGCGCTATGCCGCTGCCCGCGCCGCGAACCGTGCTGCGCGCCAGCCGGATGAGCGCCGCGCAGCCGAGCGCGCCCGCCGCGAGCAGGAGAAGAAGCGCCGCACCGTCATCGGCATCGTCTGCGCTGCAGCGGCAGCCGTTGTGCTGCTCGTTGTGCTCGGCGTTGTGCTGCTCCGCGGCTCCGGCACGAATGACAAGCCCGATACGCCTGAGGTCGAGGTGCCGAAGCTCGTCGGCATGAAGCTCGAGGACATCAACCCCGACGACTATCCCGAGCTGAAGATCGACCTGAACGGCGTGACCTACGACTATAACGACGAATACGAAAAGGGCTATGTCTATGAGCAGACCCCCAAGGCAGGCGAAATGGTCAAGGGCGGCCGCGTGCGCACGATCTCGCTGAAGGTCAGCCTCGGCAAGGAGAACAACCTCATGCCGGATCTGGCCGGTCAGTCGGAGGCAAACGCCATGTCCCAGCTCAAGGCCATGAATCTCGGACTGAATGTCCGCCGCGAGGAAGAATCGAGCGACACTGTGCCCGCGGGCAGCGTGACGCGCACGGATCCCGCAGCCGAGACCGAGCTGCAGGAGGGCCAGAGCGTGACGGTGTATGTCAGCCTCGGCTCGGGCAAGATGCCGGAGCTCAAGAATCAGTCCAAGGAAAATGCCAAGAGCATCCTCGATGCCATGAACCTGAATCTGCGCATCACCTATCTCGAGGAGGAGAGCGACGATATCGCATCCGGCAATGTCACGCGCACCGTCCCTGCCTCGGACAGCCAGCTCAGCCGCGGCCAGCAGGTCACGGTCTATGTGAGCAAGGGCAGCGGCAAGGTCACGGTCCCGCCCGTCACCGGCCTGAGCGTCCGCGACGCCATCGACCTGCTGACGGAAAACAACCTGAAATATGAGATCAAGCGCGTCTACAGTGACACGGACGAGAAGGACCGCGTCGTGCGTCAGAGCGAGGCGGCAAATTCCAAGGTCGCCAAGGACACGATCGTGACGCTCGAGGTCTCGGACGGCCCCGCGCCGACGGAGGCCCCGACGGAAGCGCCGACCACCGCGCCGACGGAGCCGGAGCCGACGACGGAATCCTCTGAATCGGGAGACTGAGCATGGAGCGTGGACGCATCGTCAAGGCGCTTAGCGGATTTTACTATGTAGACAGCGGGAACGGCACGCTCACGCAGTGCCGCGCCCGCGGCCGCTTCCGCAAGGAGCGGATGTCGCCGCTCGTCGGTGACTGGGTCCGCTTTTCCGGCTCCGGCGCACAGGGCATGGTCGAGGAGATCGAGCCGCGCCGCAACAGCTTCATCCGCCCGGCCGTCAGCAACCTCGACGCCCTCGTCGTGCTGGCGTCCGGCGCGAATCCCGTGACGGACCCGTTTCTCATCGACCGCGTCGCGGCCATTGCGGGAAACCAGAATGTGCCGGTCGTGCTGTGCGTCAACAAGACGGACCTCGAGAGCGGGGAGTCGCTCACGCACATCTACCGCCATGCCGGGTTCCCGGTCTTTCCGACGAGCGCGGCCAGCGGCGAGGGCGTTGCCGCCCTGCACGAGGCCGTGCGCGGCAAGACCGTCGCCTTCACGGGCAATTCCGGCGTCGGCAAGAGCAGCATCCTGAACTGCCTCGGCTTCTCCGTGGAGACGGGCGAGGTCTCGGAAAAGCTCGGCCGCGGCCGCCATACGACGCGCCATGTGGAGCTGTTCCCGCTGGCGGACGGCACCTGCGTCATCGACACGCCGGGCTTCTCCTCATTTGACACGGAGCAGATGGAGCTGATCCTGAAGGAGAACCTCCAGTATGCCTTTCCGGACTTTGCCCCGTATCTCGGCCGGTGTCGTTACCATGACTGCGCGCATCTGTCCGAGCCGGGCTGTGCCGTGCTCGAGGCGCTTGCGGCAGGCGAGCTGGAGCCGACCCGTCATACCAGCTATGCAAGGCTCTATGAAGCAGCAAAGGAGATCCGGCTTTGGGAACACAAACAGCCCTGATTTTTGGCGCGATGCCCTGCCGCAGCTGGGGGCATCTCGATGCGCTGCGCGCGGAGAAACCGCTTGTGATCTGCGCGGACGGCGGCGTGCACTGCGCCGCGGCGGCCGGTTTTGCCCCGGACTGCTATGTCGGGGACGGAGATTCCGGCGGCACGGCTGTGGCCGGAGCGGAAAATATCCTGCTCCGCCCGGAGAAGGACGAGTCCGACCTGCAGGCGGCCTATACGATGGCGCGGGCGCATGGCTGTACGCGCCTGTACCTCACGGCCTGCACCGGCGGGCGGCTGGATCATGCCCTTGCCAATCTGCAGCTGCTGGAAACGGCGCGAGCCGATGGCGTGGAGGCGATCCTGCTCGACCCCGATAATCGCGTGACGTGCATCGGACCGGGGGAGTATGTCCTGCCGCGCACGGATTATTTCTATTTTTCCCTGCTTCCCATCGACGCTGTTCTGCGCGGTGTGACGATCGAGGGCGCGAAATACCCGCTCTGCGACGCAGAAGCGCGCCGGGGCGACTCGCTGACCATCAGCAATGAGTGGATCGAACCGACGGTCAGGCTGCGCATCCGCGAGGGCCTGTGCTGGCTGATCTGTTCCGGAGCAGCTGCACGGTAACAATGGCTGCTTCGTGCATCCGGTTGGGCTTGCTGCGCGGAAAGAGAGGCTGCTATATGAAACGCTTGTTTCGCTGTCAGAGCAATGTATTGATGCTGGACGAACCGAAGCTGTGTATTTCTTCCCGTATGAAGCCTCTTCTGCGGCAGCTGCTTGCTGCTGAAGTGCATTATCATATGGCAGCACCCGGATATCTTGTGTTTCCGGGAAAAGCGTTTCATTGTGATATTCTGCTGAATATCGGCGTCCATTTTAAGGATGGCCGCATCCAATTTCTGGAGTTTTTTCGGGTCATTCCGCCGGAGCAGCGGAAGGGCTATGACGCTGCCGTTTCTTATGCGGAGCTGTCAGCTGCTTTGAGAAGGACTTACGGATCGCCTGCCGAAGCAGAAGCGCGAGAGGACTGCCGGTGGGAGCAGTGGCCTCTTGGAAAATTGACGCTGCTGCACTCCTTGTGGGATCGCTTCGGCCCAGAGGAGCATCTGCATGTTTCCTTTTCTGCTCCGAAGCGTTGACATGCCAATCAAGCAAACAGGAGGGATAGATCGATTTCTTGCGGTGCGGAACACGCTGCTGCCCGATCTTCCTGCATAAAACCGCCCTCTGCGCATAGGCTGGCAGGGGGCGGTTTTTTATGTGCAGAAAAATGGAGCTTCTGGGCTCGGTGATGATGGCGCTCGGCGCGGGGCTGCTGCTCTCGCTGCTGTTCAGCTCGGAATTTGTGCTGGTCGTGCTCGGCATCGCGCTTCTGGTCGCAGGGCTTTGCCTTGCGCGGCGGCGATAATCGGCAGATATTGCGCGCGCGGCCCGCATATGATTTTCCCAGAACAAGAAGGAGGGAAGACGATGGAGCTTGTCTTTCAGGAAAAGCAGCTGGACTATCTCGGACGCGTGCTCGATCAGACGGTCACGCAGGAGCTGACAGCCGAGGTCATCGTACCGGACAGCTGCGCGGACGCGGACCGCGTCGTCGATGCGTTCGGCACGCTGCTCGTCCGCGCGGAGGAGTGTACCGCGGGAAGCGCGTCGGTCAGCGGGGAGGTGCAGGCGGGTATTTTGTTCGTCACAGAGGACGGACGGCTCGAGCGGCTGGAGACCGTGATCCCGTTCAGCGCCCGGCGCGGCTGGGAGGGGGAGCAGAGCGACTGCCGCCTGCAATGCGTCTGCCGCCTGTGCAGCGTGGATGCACGGCTCGTGCACTCGCGCAAGCTGCTCGTGCGCGTCGGCGTCTCCTGCACGCTGACGGTCTATGCCGCGTTCACGCGGACGCTGCACGACTTTCCGGAGCCGGCGCCGACGCTGCAGCTCCGGCGCAAGCACCTGCCGCTGCGACTGCCGCGCGGCCTCGGCGAAAAGAGCTTTTCGCTCAATGAGGAGATCGAGATCCCGGAGTCGAAGCCGCCGGTCGAGCGGCTGCTCAAATGCGTCTATGCGCTGGATACGGCTGAGCGGAAGACGATCGGGAACAAGGCGGTGTTCAAGGGGCGGCTGACGGTCCATATCCTCTATGAGTCCCCGGACGGCAGCCTGCAGCGGCAGGAGACGGAGCTACCGTTTTCGCAGTTTGCGGAGCTGGAGCAGGACCTGGATGAGGGAGACCTGACGGTATTCCTCGCCCTGACCTCGGCCGAGACGGAGCCAGACGGCCAGCTCGACTGCCGCCGCCTGCTGCTGAGCGCGGGCATTCTGGCGCAGTGCACGGTCTGCGGCGAGCAGCCGGTGGAGCTGATCGAGGATGCCTACTGCCTCGATGCCGAGCTGAAGCCGCAGTGGGAGACGTGGGAGATGGAGGGCATCCTCGATGTCCAGACGTTCCGCGAGACGGCGCAGGCGGCCGGGCGGGAACCCGCCTCCGCCATCGCGGACGGCTGGGTACTGGCAGGGGAGCCGGTGCGGCGGCAGGAGAACGGCATGGCAAAAATCGAACTGCCGCTTGCTGCGAACGTCCTTTTCACCGACCCGGCAGGGAAACTGCAGGGCCAGACGCTGCGGACGAACGTGCTGCTGGAAACGGCGCTCGCGCCGCAGGCGGATTGCCGCGTCACGGAGATCACGCCGGGCGAGCTGTTCTGTGCGGCAGGGGCGGACGGCGTGACGCTGCGCTGCCCGGTGCAGGTGACGCTTGCCAGCACGGCGCGGCATGCGCTCAAGGCCGTGTGCGGCGGTACGACGGAGCCGGAGCCGGAAGATGCGCGGCGTCCGGGCGTCATCCTGCGGCGCACGGAGCAGCCGGAGCAGGTCTGGGATATCGCAAAGGCCTGCCGCACTGCGCCGGAGACGGTCACGGCGGCAAATGACCTGCAGGCAGACGAGGTCCCGGCCGGAACGCTGCTGCTGATTCCAATGTAACATAGAATAAATCCCTCTGCGCGTCTAGCAGAGGGATTTATTCTAGGCTTCTTCATCATAGCGGTCGAGAAAGCTGTATTTTTTTCCGCCGGTCTTCCAGCCGATGACGGTGTCGAGATTCACATTCTCCACAGAGCGGAAGATGTGCGCCTCCACATCCGGATTGCGCTGCTTCAGCGTGCGGATCAGTTCCTTGATCTCCTGCCGCTTCGAGCGCGTCTCCTGATTGGAGCAGGTCGTGCAGGTGTCGGTAAAGTGGCAGGCACACTGAATGAAGTGCAGCTCATTTGCGTCCCGCCAGGCCTTGATATCGTCCTCACGGATCAGGTACAGCGGCCGGATCAGCTCCATGCCGGGGAAATTCGTGCTGTGGAGCTTCGGCATCATGGTCTGGACCTGCGCGCCGTAGAGCATGCCCATGAGGATCGTCTCAATGACGTCGTCATAGTGGTGCCCGAGCGCGATCTTGTTGCAGCCGAGCCGGCGGGCATAGTCATACAGGTGCCCGCGGCGCATGCGCGCGCAGAGGTAGCAGGGAGATTTGTCCACATTGTAGACATAGTCAAAGATGTTCGACTCGAAAATGTGGATGGGAATATTCAGCTTTCGTGCATTTTCTTCAATAACGCGGCGGTTCTCCGGGCTGTAGCCGGGGTCCATAACGAGGTATTCCACCGAGAAGGGAAACTTCGTATAACGCTGCAGCTCCTGAAAAAGCTTTGCCATGAGCATGGAGTCCTTTCCGCCGGACATGCACACGGCGATACGGTCGTTCGGCTTGACAAGCTCATACTGCCGGATGGCCTTGGTAAAGTTGCACCACAGCTTCAGGCGGAAGCGCTTGCGCAGACTGTTTTCCACGCGGCTGCACAGCTCCTCTGCCTCCTGCCGCTGCATCTGCCGCATGAGCCAGGCAAGATAGCCGCCCTTGAGGCTGCAGGCATCGAAGCCTTCGTCGCGCAGGCGTTCAGCCGTTTCAAGGCTGAGCTTGCCGCGTGTGCAGAACAGCACGATGCGGCCGGGCTCTGCCGGAAGCCCCTCCGGCAGGGCGGCGGCGTTGGCCGGAACGGAGCCGGGAATGGTGCCGTAGGCGGTCTCCTGCTCCGAGCGGAGGTCGAGCAGGGTATAGCTGCCAGGCTCCAGCGCCTCCAATTCTTCGAGCGTCAGTTCCATGTGCCCTCCTGTCTGACGGAAGCCGTCAGGTCCTTGATGACCTCGCCTGCCATCAGAAGGCCGACGATCGGCGGCACAAAGGCCGTGCTGCCGGGGATATCGCGGCGATCCGTGCACTTATGTGCGGCGCCCGGCGGACAGATGCAGTGGTAGCGGCAGCTGTTGGCCATGTCCTCGAGCGGCCGGGTCGGCTGCTCGTCAGACCAGACAACCTTCAGGCGGCGCACGCCGCGCTTTTTGAGCTCGCGGCGCATCACACGTGCCAGCGGGCATACACGCGTCTCGGAGATATCGGAGATGCGGAAGCGGCTGCCGTCGAGCTTGTTGCCCGCCCCCATGGCGCTGATGATCGGTACACCGGCTGCCTGCGCCTGCACGGCAAGCGAGAGCTTGGCGCTGACGGTGTCGACGGCGTCGAGAATATAATCATATTCCGAAAACGGGAACTCTGCGGCGTTTTCCGGCAGGAAGAAGCAGCGGTGTACGCGGATATCGGCCTGCGGATTGATGTCGAGCATGCGGTCGCGCATGACGTCGGCCTTATACTGGCCGACGGTCCTCCGCGTGGCGATGATCTGGCGGTTGATGTTCGTCAGGCAGACCTTGTCGTCGTCAATGAGGTCAAAGGCGCCGACGCCGCTGCGGACAAGGGCCTCGCAGGCATAGCCGCCGACGCCGCCAATGCCGAAGACCGCCACGCGCGCGTGCTTCAGGGCCTCCATGGCCGGGTGGCCGAGCAGCAGTTCGGTTCGGGAGAAAGAATTGAGCATGGTGAGATGTTCCTCCGCACTGTGGATTCACGGCGCAGGGCCGTTCAGATTATGATACAACGAATTGCCTACCGTGTCAATCGGTTTTTGCGGCATTTCCGCCGGGTTCCTGCCGCAGGCTGAGAAGCCCGTTTGGAACGGCGGCGGCCAGCGAAAACACCCGCTCGCTGCCGCTGGAAAAGCGGATGCGGACACGGTCGCCCTCCCGCGCCAGAATGCGCCCCGCGCCATAGGCGCTGTGCTGCACCGGCGTGCCGGGGAGAAAGCTGTCTGCCGCAGTCTTTTTCTTTGACTTGCGCGGGATGCGGCGCTTCGGTCGGAACAGGAACTGCGAAAAGGCCGAGGACGTTTTCTCCGGCGGGAAGGTGAAGACGGCAAGCTCGTTGCGGGCGCGGGTCATGGCGACGTAGAACAGCCGCCGCTCTTCGTCACGGTCGACGTCCTCGCCCTCCTTTGGAAACACGCCGTCGATGACGTCGAGCAGAAAGACCCGGTCATACTCCAGGCCCTTGCTCGAGTGCACCGTGGAGAGGATCAGGCCGCGCGCCTCGGACTTCGGCTGCCGCAGCAGGGCCTGCAGCTCGTCCAGACGCTCCAGCAGGCGCAGAGGATCCGGCTCCTGCGCGCCGAGCGCCTCCAGAATTTCCGCGCGGCTCTTGTCGGCCCCGCATTGGTCCAGGTAGTCGCCGTAGCCCATGAAGGCGACGATGCGGTAGACGGCGCGGTTGGCCTTCTCCGTCCGGAGGTTCTGCAGATGGGTCTGAAGCATGCGGCACTGCCGCCGCGTATACGGGGAGACGTCGTCGTCCGCCACGGCCAGCAGAAGCGGCTCGGCCGTGGGATTGTGGGCCGCAGCCCGCTCGGCCACGGCCTTCGGGATCCCGGCACAGAATTTATAATAAATGCGGCGGAACAGCGCGCCGTCCCACGGGGACTGCGCAAAGCGGATGATATCCGTGATGTCCCGCACGATCCGGCTGGAGAAAAACGTGCCGTCCGTCTGCTTCGCCCGGTAGGGAACGCCGTTTCTCTCCAGCAGATCGATGAGCGGCAGGGCGGAGTCGTGGTCGCGGTACAGCACGGCGGTATTCTCCGGCAGATCGCGCGCGACCTCGAGCAGGTAGGTGTACTGCCGCTCGCGGCGGTTCAGCGGGATCTGGCGGATGGCCGCGCCGCCGGAGCGGACGGGCTGCATGTGCTTGTCCCGGCGGGAGACGTTCTGGCGGATGAAGCGGTCGGCCGCCTCGACGATCTGCGGCGTGGAGCGGTAGTTCTGTTCGAGGAACAGGACCTTTGCGCCGGGGTGGTCCGCCTCAAAGTGCAGCAGCATATCCGGGCAGGCGGCGCGGAAGCCGTAGATGCTCTGGTCCTCGTCGCCGACGAGAAACAGGTTCCCGCCTGCACCGGCCAGCAGCGAGACGATCGCATGCTGGATGCGCGAGGTATCCTGTGCCTCGTCTACGCAGAAATAGTGGTAGCGTGCCTGGAATTCGTGCAGGATATCCGGGACCTGCCGCAGGATGCGCAGGGCATAGACCATCTGGTCGTCATAGTCCATCTGCCTGGCATTGCGCAGCGCCTGCTGATAGGCGCGGTAAAGCGCAGGGAAGCAGTCCAGCTCCTTCCACAACAGGTCCAGCTCCTCCTTGCCCAGCATCTGATTTTTTGCATAGGCGATGAGCGTGCGGGCCTGCTTGAGCTCGGCGTCCGTCGGGTATTCGCCCTTGCACCGGAAATACAGCACGCGCAGCAGGGCGGTCTGCTCGGCCTCGCTCGAGAGCAGGGAAAAGGCGGTCCGTCCCATCCGCTGCTCATAGGCGCGGATGATGCGCGCGGAGACGCCGTTGATGGTGCGAAACTCCATCCGGCTGCCGAGCTCCTCACCGAACAGGGAAGAGAAGCGGCTTCGCATGTCGCGGGTGGCAGCGACGGTATAGGTCATGGTGAGGATCTCCTCCGGGCGGACGCCGCAGCACTGCACGAGATAGCCCAGCCGCGTCACGAGCACGGTCGTCTTGCCGCTGCCGGGGACGGCCAGCAGCAGGACAGGCCCCTCGACTGCACCGGCGGCTGCCTGCTGCTGCGCATTGAGCTGCAGACCGTGCGCGCGGAGGAAGCCCGCCAGCACTTCAGCAGAAGGCATGGACACGAAGGCGCTCCATGGCTTCAACGAGCCTGCTGTGCGGCAGGGCCAGATTCATCCGGATGGAGTCCGGCCACGCAAACGCCGCGCCGTCCTGCCAGATGACACCGGCACGCGCTCCGCGCTCCTCCAGTTCCCGCAGCGTCATATGGTGCTCCTGCAGCCATGCGGCACAGTCCAGAAACAGCATATAGGTTCCCTGCGGCTGCATGACCTGCACACCGGGGAAGTGAGCGGCGATGAAATCGCAGGCATAGCGGATGTTGTCCGCCAGCACGGGGCGCAGCTCGTCGAGCCACTGTGCGCCCTCGCCCGAATAGGCTCCGAGCAGGGCATGCAGCGAGAGCACGTTGCAGGAATTGTAATGGCTGAGGTCGCCCTGCCGCGTCACGCGGTCGCGCAGCCATGGATCAGGGATGATGTGATACGAGCCGATGAGACCCGCCAGCGAGAACGTCTTGCTCGGGGCATAAAATGCGGCCGTGCGGCGGCGCGCATCGTCCGAGACGGAAAGCGTGGGGATGTGATGATAGCCCGGCAGGATGAGATCGGACCAGATCTCGTCTGAGAGGACAAAGCAGTCGTTTGCGGCATAGACCTCCATGGCCTTTTCCAGCTCCCAGCGCTCCCAGACGCGGCCCGTCGGGTTATGCGGCGAGCAGAGGATGGCTAGGCGGATGGAATGCTCCTTCAGGCGGCGGTCCATGTCCTCGTAATCCATGCGCCAGACACCGTTTTCATCGCGGCGCAGGGGAGAAAGCTCCGCTTTGCGGCCGAGATTATCCAGAACATGGGTAAAGCCGATGTAGGCCGGGGCGTGCAGCAGCACGGCCTCGCCGGGGACGGTCAGGGCCTGCACGGCCGAGCTGACGCCGCCAAGCACGCCGTTTTCATAGCCGATGTCCGCGCGCTTCAGGCCGGTCAGGCCGTTGCGCGTCTCCTGCCAGCGGAGAATGCAGTCAAAATATTCATCCGGCATGGAAAAATAACCGAAGTTCGGAAAAGCGAGACGCTTATGCATCGCCTCGAGGATCGGCGGCGCGGTCGGGAAGCTCATGTCCGCGATCCACATGGGGATGCGCTGCGCCGGAGCAGGGCTCACGCCCCAGGGATCGATGTTTGCGGCAATGGAATCCGCGCCGGTGCGGTCGAGCACCGTGATAAAATCATATTTCATAGTCCCTCCTGCGGCAGCTTCGTTTTTCGGATATGCCGTTTGGTTTATCATACCGGAAAGGCAGAAATTTGTCAACTCCGGCAGGGGAGCGCTTTGTGACAATGACAGGAACGACCGATTTTTATGCGGCAGATTCCAGCAAAATATACAAGTTTTTTCCGAAACGGGTGTTGACAAATTGCGCGGGCGTATACTACAATAGCCGCAAAGGAGTGATCTTGTGAAGGTTCGTGTGATCGATAAACCCTGCCTTTTTGCGGAAACCGTCTATCTTTTATACTATTATATAAATGGAATAGCATATACAAGAGACTATGAGCGTGTAAACCGAAAATTCGGCCGCTACTTGCTCGAGAAGGAGGATCAGGGCCTGCAGCTGGCGCAGGAGCTGGATCGTATCTCCGCAGCCGTCACGCAGACGCTCGACCCGCATCAGGCACGGCTGCGCTATTTTTTTGAAAAGCTGCCGGGAACGGATGAGAAGACCTGCTGCTGTCTTGCGCACACCATGCTCGTGGCCACGCCGCTCAACTGCACCGATATTGACTCGTTTGCCGCTGAGCTGCTGCGCATGTTCCGGTATATGTCGGGCATTGGCTTCAAGATCAACGACATGAACACCATGGGCCTCGTTCTGGAGCCGCTTGATCCGCAGGAGGAGCCGGAGCCGCTGCAGGTGCAGCTGGAACGGCTGCCATGCTCCATGGAGGCACGATGGGAGATCCTGCGCGTGCTGACGGAGTTCGAGACCTATCTGCGCGAGCTGACGGAGCTGCTCCGCCCGGTCGCCGAGCAGCTGGCGGCCGAAATGCAGGCGTTGACCGAGCGGAATCGCGCGCAGCTGGCCATCTGGGAAAAGTACTTTCAGACGCACTCCGTCGACACGTTCCAGCAGGAGATGTTCCGCGCGTCGTATCTCTTCACGCAGGAGATGCAGCCGGATGAGGTCTGGATCGCGCTGTGGAACTTCAACATGGTCGGCTTCTGGACGGAGTGGTTCGAGAGCGGCGGCAAGACCGTGCGTATTGCCTATCTCGGCGCGAACCTCAGCTTTGAATTTGCGGCGGCACATCAGGTCCGGCCGGATGCCGAGACACTGTGCGCCATGATGCGCGCCTTGACCGGTAAGGACAAGCTGGAGATCCTGTGGCGCTGTGCCGCAGAGCCGTTTTCGGCGACACAGCTTGCGGCCTCGATGAACCTGAACTCCGGCACGGTCTCCCGGAACGTCTACGGGCTTTACAAGCTCGGCTATCTGGAGACGCGCGGCGACGGTGAGCGCGTGAATTACATCACGCGGCCCGATGCGCTCGAACGCCTGTTCCGCTGGGTACTGGAATACGTCAGCGAACAGAAGTAAGATATGGCCCGTTCGGTACCTGACCGGTGCCGGACGGGTATTTTTTACCAAATTTTTACGCCGTCAGGACTATACGACTATTTATGAGACAAATATTAAAAATAAATGCTTGCGTTTTTCCTGTGTTTATGGTAACATTGGGTATGAGCTGCAAAAATTGCAGCTTGCCGCTGCAATACTGCCGACTCGGCAGGAACGGCGGGCCCGTGTACCCGGCTCGGGTGCATCAAAAAGAAGGAGGAACAGAGATTATGAGAAGTAACGTTCGTCGGCTCTTTTCGCTGCTGCTGGCAGTCGCCCTGGTGCTCGGCCTGGGTCTGACCAGCGTCGCTGCGATCGAGAGCTCTCTCCTCACGCTTCAGGTCACATCCCAGCATGTGATCCGCGGCGATGAGGTCTGCGTCGCCGTGAACACGGAGGCAGACGGCGTCGTGGCAGACGGAAAGATGACCTTTGCCTACGACAGCAAGAGCCTGAAGTTCGTCGGCGCAGAGGCAGGCGAGGCCTGGCCCGCAGGCACGGAGCTCAGCCTGAAGGTCAACTCCGGCAAGAAGGACGCCGTCGTTGCGGCATTTGCCGGTGCGAAGGCTGCCAAGGCCGGCACCGTCCTGACCCTCAAGTTTGAGGCTCTGCAGGAATGCAGAACGCAGGTCGTCCTGCAGGGCGGCTACATCAGCGGCGCGAAGGATGCAAAGCTGCAGTCCACCGCTACGCTGCTCGTCGAGTGCCCGGCTTCCCGCTTCACGGACGTCGATCGGAACGAGTATTATCACGAGGGCATCGACTTCGTCGTCAGCCGCGGTTACATGATCGGCATGGGCGGCGCGAAGTTCCAGCCCGATACCGAGATGAGCCGCGCCATGCTCGTCACCGTGCTGTACCGCATCGCAGGGGAGCCCTCCGTCAAGGGCACTGCACCGTTCCGCGATGTCGAGAAGAACAGCTGGTACACGAACGCTGTCATCTGGGCTTATCAGAACAACGTCACCAACGGCGTGAGTGCAACGGAGTTTGCTCCGGAGGAAAATGTCACCCGCGAGCAGATGGTCGCGTTCTTTGCGCGCTATGCCAAGCTTGCCGGTGTCGACACCACGGCAAAGGGCGATCTGAAGGCCTTTGCAGATGCCTCCAGCGTCAGCGCCTATGCCGTTCCCGCGATGACGTGGGCCGTTGAGGCCGGCCTCATCAAGGGCGTGGGCGAGAATAAGCTCGATCCCACCGGTAATTCCACCCGCGGTCAGGTGGCCACCGTCATCGTGCGGTATGCCACGCTGGTGCAGCACTGAGAAAGGGAGGAGCCGCAATGAAGAAAAGGATCCTGTCTCTGCTCCTTGCGCTGGCACTTGTTCTGACGGGCGCTCCCATGGCCTTTGCCACGGAGAGCGGCTTTGCAGACGGCAACGTCCCGGAGATCTCCACGGACGGCCCGGTGCAGCTCCCGAGCAGCAATATCGCTGAAGAACCGACTGTCGAGACCGACGCGCAGCAGCCCGTTGAGGCTGGTGAGCCGAAGCTCGTGCAGAACGGCGAAGACCGCTTCTCCGCACAGCTTGCCGAGAGCGAGCCCAAGGCGGACGAGGTTGTCACGTTCATCGTCGTCATGCAGAAGAGCCCGCTGCTCGTGGCAGGCTTCACGAAGGACGACATCGCCACCCGCGCGCCGAAGGCTGTTGCCTATGAGGCCGCGCTCCGTCTCGAGCTCAATGCGCTCAAGGCAAACCTCACGCAGAAGTTCCGCAATGACGCACAGTTCGAGCTGGGTTACACCTACACCATCGCTACGACCGGCGTGGCCGTAAAGACGGAGTACGGCAATAAGGAAGCCCTCGAGGCGCTTCCCGGTGTGGATCATGTCTACGTCGCCCCGACGTTCTCCCTGCCCGAGGAGGAGTCCGCCCTGACGTCTGACGGTGAGCTGCAGCCCATGACCAGCAATGCCACCACCATGATCGGCGCCGATCAGCTCAATGCAACGGGCTTCACCGGCAAGGGCATGAAGGTCGCCATTCTGGACACCGGCATCGTGGTCGATCATCCGAACTTCGGCGCTCTGTCCGAGGATAAGCTCACCGAGAGCTCCCTGACGAAGGAAGGCGTCGATGCCATCTGGAACACGCTGAATGCGGGCCAGATGACGAGCCTGCGCAATCGCTCCTATTATAATAGCAAGCTTCCGTTCATCTTCAACTACTACACGCATGATTTCGATGTATCGCACGCAACGGCAAAGCATGACCACGGCACGCATGTCGCCGGTATCACGGCTGCTAATAAGATCGAAGGCAGCAGTGTCATCGGTGTTGCGCCGGATGCCCAGATCATCGTCATGCAGGTCTTCTCCGCGGGCGGCGGCGCCGGCTGGGACACCATCATGGCCGGTCTTGAGGACTGCGTCCGTCTGGATGTCGATGCCTGCAACCTCTCCCTTGGTGCAGCCGGCGGCTTTACGACCGGCGACATGAGCAAAACGCTTGAGCTGTTCGAAAGCACCGATATCGAGGTCCTGATCGCTGCGGGCAACGAAACGAACGCTGCATATCAGAACCGCACCGGATGGAATCTCTCCCGTTCCGGCAACCCCGATGACGGCGTCGTCGGTACTCCGAGTACGCTTTCTGCCGCTCTGTCCATTGCCTCCATCGACAACGACGGTGCAGAATCCCTGTACTTCACCGTGAACGGCCGCACCATCGGCTACAACGACACCGCAACGACGAACGCCACGAAGTTCCTGAGCAACTTCAAGGGCCAGTCTGTGGAATTCGTTCCGATCGGCGGTTACGGCGAGGCGAGCGACTATGAGAATGTGGATGTCAGCGGTAAGATCGCCCTGGTTTCCCGCGGCTCCAGCTCCTTCCCCGACAAGCAGGCCGCTGCACAGGCTGCAGGTGCGATCGGCATCGTGGTCTACAACAATGCCTCCGGCATGCTCAACATGCAGATCAATGACGGCGGCGATAACATCCCCGCAGTCTTTGTCTCCAAGGCAGACGGCGAGTACATGAAGGCGCAGTTCGCCGAGGGCGTCAAGACCCTGACATGCTGCAACGGCAACCTCGTGCAGGTCAAGCGCGACCGCACCCTCAGCGACTTCTCCTCCTGGGGCGTCACCCCGGACCTGAAGCTGAAGCCGGAGATCGCCGGTGTCGGCGGCAACATCTATTCCACCCGTGATCCGAGCATCGCAGGCTCCAACTACGGCCTTATGAGCGGTACGTCCATGGCGACCCCGCAGATCGCCGGTGCGATGGCTGTTCTCATGCAGTATCTGCGCCAGAACTATCCGCAGTATCAGGAAGCAGAGCTCCGTCAGGTTGCTGCGAACCTCATGATGAGCACGGCGGATCCCATCCTCGATTCCAACGGCCTCGAGGTCTCCCCGAGAGGCCAGGGCGCCGGTCTTGCCAACCTTGTCAAGGCAACAAGCTCCCTTGCCTATCTGTCCAACGCGCAGGCTTATGAGAACCGCGCCAAGGCGGAGCTGGGCGACGACGACGCCAAAAACGGTGTCTACACGTTCCCGTTCACTATCAACAACATGTCCGGTGAGAAGGATCTGACCTATACGTTCAATGCCTCCATTCTCACCGAAACCGTCGTGACCTACACCAACGGCACGTTCATCGGCCACGCTCCCTATGCGCTGGGCGCTTCCCTGACCGTGGCCGGTGCGACCGAGTCGAACATCATGAAGTATGACTTCAATGACGACGGCGAGATCACGACGGCCGACGCCCGCGTCCTGCTGCTGCACGTCACCGACGATGCTCCCATCGCTGAGGACAATGTGCATTATGCCTATCTGGACGTCAATGGCGACGGCACCGTCAACAAGGATGATGTCGATGTCATCACGGCCTACTGCGCAGAGCTTGAGGTCAGCACCGATCTGACGGAGAATGCCGTCATTTCCGGCACGGAAGCGCTCGAGAGCGTCACCGTTCCGGCTGGCGAGTCCGTCACCCTGACTGCCACCATCACGCTGACCGCGGAAGACAAGGCCTATCTCGACGCATCCTTCGAGAACGGCATGTATGTCGAAGGCTTCCTCTATGTGAAGTCCGCCACGGATGACACGACCGACCTCGAGATGCCGTTCCTCGGCTTCTACGGCGATTGGTCTCAGGCTCCTGCGTTCGACTCTGCTGACGAAGACGAAGCCAGCCTGTATCCGCTCAGCATTTTCACGAACAATGCCGCCATCGGCACGAACCCGTACATCCGTACCGGCGCTTCCGGCGACGAGTACAATGCCTTCTCCTATGCCAACCCGCTTGCCGAGATCGACGTCGGCCTGCTCCGCAACCTGAAGAAGATCAACTTCCAGGTTAAGGATAAGGTCACGAACGAGGTCTACTTCGACCTGACCGGCGAGTATATGGCAAAGTCCTACTATAACTCCGGCTACGGCCAGATCATCCCGCTGTATGTTCTGGCAGAGGAAGGCGAGGTCTGGAACGGCCTTGACAAGAACGACAACAAGCTGACCGACGGCACGACCGTCACCTACACTGCCAGTGCATGGCTTGATGACGGCGACGACGTGATGGACGATTCCTTCTCCTTTGATGTCACGCTGGACGACAAGGCTCCCGTTGTGGAGAATGAGGCGACCCTCCAGCAGGATCTCAAGATCGAGAACGGCAAGGTCCTTCTTCCGCTGAAGCTCAACGACAACCAGCACATCGCGGCCCTGATCTTCGTCAACAACGACGGCATCATTATGGGCAAGTACGAAGTCAAGAATGAGCCGGGCAAGACCTTTACCCAGGACTACGACATCACCGGCTTCGGCCCCGACTTCACCATCGTTGTGGCGGACTACGCCTGCAATGAGACGGAAATCGATGTCTCCCTCGACCTCGGCGCAATGGCCGATCAGAAGCCTGCCATGCAGAAGCTGAGCTCCGACCGCCTGTATGGCTGCGAGACGTTTGACCGCGCTGCCGTTGAAGGCGGCTGGTTCAGCGCCAACAAGGCAGACATGAGCGACTACCGCAACGAGACGTTCGACAGCTCGAACCGCTATTATTCTGCAGAGTACGTCAACGGCTACCTCGTGGCCCAGCGCGCAACGGACGGCGCGGTCGTGCTTCTTACCCCGTACAACACCTACTGGGGTTCTCAGACCCTCGTCACTCAGTCCGGCAAGGTCGGCGACAGCGGCTTCAAGGTCCTGTACGACATGGCACTCGACTATTCTGACAAGGGCAAGAGCGATTCGGATACGGTCAGCAACCACCTCTACGCTGTCGGCTGGAACTATGAAGGCGACCGCGACGGCGACGGCAAGGATGACGGAAGCAACGCTCTCTTCCAGATCAGCTTCTACTCCAACGGCTCCATCTCCCTTGAGAAGATCGCCGACATCACCGGCTCCGACGGTGAGATCCTGACCCTCGGCTGCACGACGGAAGGCCAGCTTTACGGCATTTCTACCGCCGGTAAGCTCTACAGCCTCGAGCGCGACGGCGTGTGCACCTACATCGGCACGACCGATTTCGTAAACTACGCCAACTACTCCGGCTGCAATGTCATCCAGTCCATGGGCTATGATCACAACACCGACACGATGTACTGGTATGCACACAGCCAGACGGCTGCAGGCAACACCTACATCAATGTCTGCATGACCTACAAGGTCGACCTTGCCACCGGCAAGTGCACAGAGGTCGGCACCTACGGCCCCGGCGGCCAGACGTCCCTGTTCGTTCCGACCGACAAGACGTCCGATCTGTTCACCATCGGCGTGGATCCGCAAGAGCGCTTCCAGCTTTCCCCGTATCAGCTTACCATGACGCAGGGCCAGCGCAAGCGCTTTGAGGTCGAGTGGAATCCGTGGAACGCTAAGGCAAGCGAACTGACCTGGGCCTCCGCGGACGAGACCATCGCCACCGTCACACAGCAGGGCTTCGTCACCGCCGTAGGCGAGGGCGAGACCGAGATCACCGCGACTGGCAAGGTCTGGGATCCTTGGCACTGGGATGAAGAAACCAGCTCCACCGTCCCGCAGTGGGTCGATTACACCGCGACCGCTACGGTCCGCGTCGTTGGCTCCGCAGATGCCATCTACACCTATATTGTGGCGGACTACAAGAACGCCGCCAATGGCTTTACCTGGGTTACGTTCTCCGACAAAACGCCCACGCAGCTCACGCAGATCGCGAAGCAGAAGCTTACGGTCGTCGGCATCGACGGCGAGGAGAGCACGACCGATGCCATGTGGCAGGGTGCAGCCTACTACAACGGCTATGTCTACGCAGTTGTGAAGGAAGACCGCGCTATGGATGACAGCACGTTCGGCGTCGGCACGTCCCTCTACCGCTTCAAGGTCAACAAGGGAGAGACCCCGGATAAGACCACGTTCGGCGATATCGAGTTCATCGGCTTCACCGCAGGCGTCGAGCTCGGCAACATGGGCTTCGATTACAACACCGGTCGTATGTATGCGGTCGATCTTACGAACGGCGGCCTCGCCATTGTCGACCTCGACACCGGCGCGATCGACCTGCTCGGCACCTACTCCGGCGAGATCGGCGGCCCGGCGATCACCCCCGCCATGACCGTCACTGCAGAAGGCTACATCATCGTCTCGGATATGTCCGGCAACCTCTACATGGTCGATTCCGACACCCTGAGCACGACGAAGCTCGGCTCCCTCGGTCAGGATACCTGGTACTATGCTTCTATGATGTATGACTACAACACTGGAAACATCTACTGGAACCCCTGCATGAATGCCGGTTCTTCTCCGCTGTGCCTCGTCCGCATCGACCCGCAGGAATGGGATCCCGACAAGCTCGAAGCGACGATCGTGAAGATCGGCAACGTCTCCACGAAGTCTGGCGTTGAGTCCACCGCAATGTTCACCATTCCGGAGAATGAGCCGGAGACGAAGCACATCCCCGTTGAGGGCATCGAGATTACGAACGGCGACAGTGTCACCGGCCTTGTCGGCGGCACGCTGCAGCTCGATACCGTCACGACCCCGGTCCGCCCGACTGTCCGTACTCGCACCTGGACCAGCAGCAACCCCGATGTCGTCACCGTTGACCGCTTTGGTGTTGCCACGTTCCACGGCGTCGGCACGGCGACCGTCACGGTCTCCATCACGAACAAGAATCCCGAGGTCGAGGGCGGCCCGTTCACGGACAGCATCGACGTCACGGTCTACGCCTCCGCAGGCACGTTCCTCTCGTTCCTGAACGACGACCAGAACGGCGGCAGCGGCTACTATGACTTCTGGCTGCAGGTCCCGGACAACAACCTGAGAACCTGCCCGGTGACGACCTCTGCCATCGGTACTTACTCCCTGCGCACCGGCGCTTACTACGACGGCTGTGTCTACGCCTACAACTCCAAGGGCGACTTCTACCGCTTCGATGCTTCGGACGTTTCGTCCTACACGAACCTTGGCAGCGTCAACCTCGACGTGGAGACCGATCAGGTCACCGGCATGGCCATGGACTACACGACCGGCACCATGTACGGCCTGACGCTCAGCGGCAAGCTTGTGACGATCGACCTTGATAACGGCGCCGTCACCGAGATCGCGGCGACCTCCGAGAAGGTCACGGCTCTTGCAATCGACAAGAGAGGCGTCCTCTACGCAGCCGGAAGCACTGCCATCGGCGTGGAGGCGAAGCTCTACACCGTCGATCCGAAGACAGCTGCCTGCACCTTCGTCATGGATATCCCGGGCGCTCAGGTTGGCACCGGCAGCACCTACTACGGCAGCATGTCCTACAACGCACAGATGACCTATGACTTTGGCACGGATCGTCTGTACCTGCATGCAACGTATCACACGAAGCTGCTGGCTATGAGCAGCGGCATGTACATGTTCATGCTGGGCGAGGGCACGCCTGAGCTCGTGAACCTCGGCAAGATCTCCGTCCAGACCGCTCCCGGCCGTACGACGAAGCAGGGCGATGCCTATCTCGGCCTCCTGTGCTCCATCCCCACGGCGGAGCAGACGCCTGTCGGCAAGGTCAACGGCATCCTGCTGAACAAGACTGTCGGCCGTCTGGCCCTTGGCGAGTCCTTCCAGCTTACCGGCAAGGTCCGCCCGTCCAACGCGGCGAACCAGGCCATCACCTGGAGCTCCTCCGATGAGAACGTCGCGAAGGTCGATACAAACGGTCTGGTCACGTCCGTTGCCGCAGGCAACGTCGTCATCACCGCCACGAGCGTTGAGACCGGCGTTACTGCCACCTGCACGCTGACTGTGGTCGACATGACCGGCAAGCCTGTTTCCACGGCTTACACGGTCTCCGCCAAGCACGATGCTCTCTACAGCTTCAACCCCGAGCTGCCGGACTCCACGGCGACTGAGGTCGCGACCTTCAGCGGCGGCACGAACATCACGGGTCTTGCCTATGACTACGAAGGCGGCCTGTACTATGTCGTCAACGAAGGCGGCCTGCCCTACATCTACTACTACGACCTCACGTCGAAGCAGACCACGCTGAAGGGCCAGGTCTACACCTTCAGCGATGCCAACGATCTCGCGTATGATCCGGTAAACAAGGTGCTGTATGTTGTCGCGGGCTTCTACCTGTTCCAGTTCAATCCGTCCCGTATGGATCCCACGCAGCTGAACTACTGGACGGCCTACCGCGATATGTCTGGCATGACGAACATCCCGTCTCCGCGTACCGTTGCCTGCAAGGACGGCAATGTCTATGTCCTCGCCAGAGGCTATGGCAATACCGAGCTCATCCGCGCGGATGTGGATCTCACCACATTCACGAAGCTTGCAGAGGTCGACCTCATGGTCGAAAACCGCCTCAACGAAATGGACTACGATCCGACGACCGGCCTGTTCTATGTGACCGACTCGGCGCATCGCCTCTACTCCTTCGATGAGACCGGCGCGATCACGCTGATCGACACCGTCGGCGGCGGTCTGGACCTCAACGGTCTGACTATCGCCCCCGCTGGAAAATAAGCAAATACCGGCCGCCCTGTCCTCCGGGACAGGGCGGCAAGACTATCAGAAAAGCCGAAAGGCTTTTCTGATAAAAGATTGCAGTCCATTGCGCGCACGAATCGCCCGCCTTTGACGGGCGATTCGCACACTTACGGACTGAGCTGTATTTTCTCCGACGTGCACGCCGCCGGAGAAAATGATCCCATTTTATTCGCCGCCTGCGGGCGGCGAACTCTGCGAGGCTATTTGATATGTTGCTGCCCGGTTGTCCCAATTTGCTCCCTTGCATTTTCGCCTCCGGCGCGATAAAATGAAAGAAAAAACGGAGGCTAAATCGATGGAACCTGTTTCGCTGTTTTATGAAAAGCGCGCGCAGATCCTGCTGAAGAATCTGCGCGCCCGGCATTTTGATGCATGCTACTGCCCGAACCGGACCTCTGCGCTGGCTGCTGCACTGCGGATGATTCCGCACGATGCCCTCGTCGGCTGGGGCGGCGCGCGCTCTGCTGACCAGATCGGCCTGCAGCAGGCCCTGCGGGACGGACCATGGCGTGTGATCGACCGCGAGAGCATGCAGACGGATGCGGAGCGCGAGCAGGCCGCGCACGACTGCCTTTCCGCCGATTATTTCCTGACCGGGGCCAATGCCATCAGCCTTACGGGAGAACTGGTGAATATCGACGGCAAGGGAAACCGCGTTGCTGCCATTGTGTTCGGTCCGCGCGAGATCATCGTGATCGCCGGGATGAACAAGGTCGTCGATACGCTCGACGAGGCCGTGCACCGTGCCCGAACGATCGCCGCGCCGAAAAATGAGCAGCGCTTCCTCGGCAAAACGCCGTGCGCGCAGACCGGCTGCTGCGCCGACTGCCACGGTGAGGAATGCATCTGCAATCAGATCCTCATCACGCGAAATTGCCGCCCCGCCGGGCGCATCCATGTCATCCTCGTCGGCGAGGAGCTTGGCTTCTGAACAAAATTGGCGCAAAAAATCGGAGCCTCCGCTTTCAGAGCGGGGGCTCCGTGTTTTCGGTCAGGGTCAGCCGTTTGCTACGTTGAACAGGGAATAGAACTGCTCACGGCGGGCCATCAGGGCGTCAAAGCTGCCGCGTTCGCAGATCTCGCCGTTTTTCAGAACGAGAATTTCATCATATTTCCGCAGCAGCGGCTCCTCGAGCCGGTGTGTAACGACAATACGCGTCAGACCCTCAATGGCCAGAATGGCGGCGCTGACAGAATAGGCCGTGGCAGCGTCCAGCGCTGCCGTGGCCTCGTCGATGAGCAGGACGGGCGTCTGCCGCAGCAGGCAGCGCGCGATGGAGATGCGCTGCCGCTCGCCGCCGGAGAGGCCGGAGCCGTTCTCACCGCAGATATAGTCCTCGCCGCGCTCGGCCAAAAGGGGAGTCAGACCGGCCTTCTCCGTGGCCTGCTGCACAAGATTCTCGTCAAAGTGGCGGAACATCGTGATATTGTTGCGGATGGTATCGTCGAAGATAAACACATTCTGCTGCACGACGGAAACAAGGCCGTAGAGTGATTCCGTTGCAATGCTGCGCAGTTCGCGCTGATCGAAGCGGATGCTGCCCTGATAGTCGTTGCTGCTGCCCATGAGCAGGTTCACGAGCGTGGACTTGCCGCTGCCGGATGTGCCGACGATGGCATAGCTTTTTCCGGCCTCAAAGCGGACGGAAACGTCATTCAGGACGGGCGCGTCTTCGTGATAGCCGTAGGTCAGGTGATCGATGGTGATGCCGTCGCGCAGGACCGGGTCCATCTGTTCGCCGCTCTCGCGGACGTTTTTGCCCACGGCGTCGGCCAGCTTGTCGATGAGGGCAACGGCGGCACGGCGGTTGGCCAGGATGGGCGGCACGGAGCCGATGGGATCGACCACGAAGCTCATGAGCGGCAGGAATACGATGACAACGCCGGGCGTAACGCCCTGCTTCGTCACGGCAAGATAGGCGCCGAACAGGAACACGCCGAGCTGGGCTACGATTCCGGCGCCGGTACCGAGCATGGTGATGACCTCCTCCATGCGGCGGCGATGGCCCTTCGTCTCCTCCAGTTCCTCGTTACGGCGGCAGAAGCGGGCAACGACCTCGGCCTCTGCCTTGAAGCTCTTGACAACGGAGAAGCCGGACAGCAGGTCCTTCGTCATGGCGACGAACGACTCGTTCTGCCGCGAGACCTCCGTCTCCATCCGCGCCAGCCTGTTGCCGCACAGGACGGAAACAGCCAGCGGCACGAGCGACAGCAGCAGGGCAAAGCCGGTGAGCAGGGGACTGTAGAGCAGCATCATGACCAGGCCGCCCACAAAGGAGACGCTCTTTGTCAGAAGTGTAAAGATCTTCGCAAGGTAATTTGTCTCGATGCAGACGGCATCATTCGTCAGGGCGGAGATATAGCGGCTCGTATTCTCGTCCGAGAACGTGCTGATGCTTTTCTTCGTCAGCTCCGTGAAGGCGTATTCTTTATACTGCTTCATGGCGCGGCGCAGAAAGGCGGGGTAGGTATAGCATTGCACCACATAGATCGTTGTCACGCTTACCAGAACGCCGAGACACAGCCAGCACATGCGCACGAGCGGGGCAACGCTGTCGCCGGAGGCAATGTCGATGATCTGCTGCAGGATCCAGGCAACGGCCAGCAGCGCGCCGCCGAGCAGGAGCATTGCTCCTGCTGTGACAAAGAATGTGGCTTTATTTTTTCGATAGAACGTCGCGGTCAGCTGCCTGCGCAGCGACCGGGCGCGGGACGGTTCAGATTTCATAACAGCGGTTCCTCCATGACAGGTCCGCATGCACGATAACGGTATGCACGCGGGCCGGCGGGGCAAAAGGGGGAAAAATGCAAAATGCCCGCTGCAGGGATGCAGCGAGCGAATTTGCATCAGTCCACAATGTCAACGGTGACGCGCTTGCCGTCACGCTGGGAGACGGCCTTGATGATGGTCCGGATCTCTTTTGCGATGCGTCCCTGGCGGCCGATGACCTTGCCCATATCCTCCGGCGCAACGTGAAGCTCCAGAACGGTGCTCTCGCCGTCCTCGCGCTCCGTGACCGTCACGGCCTCGGGATCGTCAACAAGCTGCTTTGCCACATAGAGCAAGAGTTCCTTCATCGTGCAGTCCCTCTCGATCAAAGGACGTTAGCCTTTTTCAAAAGCGCCTTCACGGTGTCGGTCGGCTGAGCGCCGTTCTTGATCCACTGCTGGGCCTTCTCGGCGTCGACAGCGATGGTGGCCGGCTCGGTCAGGGGATCATAGGTGCCGATCTCTTCGATGCAGCGGCCGTCGCGCGGGCTGCGGGAATCAGCAACGATGATGCGGTAGTAAGGAGCCTTCTTCGCACCCATTCTTCTCAGTCTGATTTTAACCATGGGGTTTCACCTCCAAATAGAATTCAAAATATATCGTCAGACCTGGTTGCGGTCCAATGATCACATACCGGGGAAGCCGGGGAAGCCTCCCATTTTGCCGGGCAGCTTGCGCTTTTTACCCTTGCCGTTCATCTGCTTCATAAGCTGCTGCATCTGGTCAAACTGCTTGAGCAGACGGTTAACGTCCTCGACCTTCTGGCCGCAGCCAAGCGCGATGCGGCGCTTGCGCGAGGAGTTCAGGCACGCGGGATTCTCACGCTCATAGGGCGTCATGGAGAGAATGATGGCTTCGACGCGGCCGAGGGCCGATTCGTCGACCTGCACATTCTTCATGCTGCCCATGCCGGGGATCATGCCGAGCAGGTCCTGCATGGGACCCATCTTGCGGATCTGCAGGAGCTGATCGTAGAAATCGGCGAGCGTGAACTTGTTGGCCCGCATCTTCTGCTCGAGCTCGGCGGCCTTCTTCTGGTCGAGGGCCTGCTCGGCCTTTTCGATCAGCGTGAGCACGTCGCCCATGCCGAGGATCCGCGAAGCCATGCGCTCCGGGTGGAACGGCTCGATCATGTCGAGCTTTTCGCCGGTGCCGATGAACTTGATGGGCTTGCCGGTGACGGCCTTGACGGACAGCGCAGCGCCGCCGCGGGCATCGCCGTCGAGCTTCGTGAGCATCACGCCGTCGATGTCCAGCCATTCGTTGAACGACTGGGCGGCGTTCACGGCGTCCTGACCGGTCATGGCGTCCACGACGAGCAGAATTTCATTCGGCTGGACCTCAGCCTTGATGGACTTCAGCTCGTTCATCAGGGCCTCGTCCACATGCAGGCGGCCGGCCGTGTCGAGGAAGACCATGTCGTTGCCGTGCTGCTGCGCATGGCGGATGGCGGCCTTGGCGATCTTCACGGGGTTTTCCTGCCCCATCTGGAACACCGGGATGCCGAGCTGACCGCCGACGACCTCCAGCTGCTTGATGGCGGCGGGGCGGTAAATATCGCAGGCGACGAGCAGCGGGCGCTTGCCCTGCTTTTTGAACAGACCGGCGAGCTTTGCGCCGTTCGTGGTTTTGCCTGCGCCCTGCAGGCCGACGAGCATAACGACCGTCGGCGGCTTGGGGGAGATGGAAATACGCTGATTTTCGCTGCCCATCAGACGGATGAGCTCTTCGTTGACGATCTTGACGATCGTCTGTGCAGGGGTCAGGCTCTCCATCACGTCCTGCCCGGAGCAGCGCTCCGAAACGGACTTGACGAAGTCCTTGACGACTTTATAGCTGACGTCCGCCTCCAGAAGCGCAAGACGGATCTCACGCATGGCCTCCTTGATATCGGATTCGGACAGGCGGCCCTTGCCGCGCAGCTTTTTGAACGCGGCGTTCAGTTTTGCGGTCAGACCTTCAAATGCCATGGCTACTCCTTCAGGGAATCAACGGCGGCAAGGATGCGCTGGGCGCCCTGCCGGGTGGCGGGATCCCCGGCCTGCAGCAGGGGCTGGGCCTCGGCGGTGATCGCGGCGAGGGCATGGCGGAGCTTTTGCTCCCGGGCGACGCAGCCGGTCACGCGCTCGAACGAAGCGAGCAGCGCCTCGCTGCGGGAGATGGCGTCGTGAACGCCTTGACGGGAAATGCCCTCCTGCTCGGCGATCTCTGCCAGCGAGAGATCCTGATTGTAATAGAGGTCAAAATAGGTTTGCTGCTTTTCGGTCAGCAGCGCGCCGTAGGTGTCGAAGAGCAGGGACATGGTAAAGGCTTCCTGTTTCATGATACTGCCCCCCTTGACCTTGGGTATTATAGCAGACGGATGTGCGCTTGTCAAGAGAAAAAACTTGACAGCCGGGAAATTCGCGCCCTGCATATTTCCCGGCAGCGGCGGCATAAGCTGAGGCGAGGTGATGGACATGCGAAACTTTTACCGGCGGAATCTGCCCGTCCTGCTCGTGCTGGGCATCATTCTGGCCCTTGCGGGCGCGGGCGCGGCCAAGCAGGCAGCGGCGCTCCCGGCAGGCTCGTGGGGCCTGAGCTTCCAGCAGGAGGGCCAGCCGCCCGTGGGAAACACCACGGCGGAGCGGCTGCGGCAGTATGATGCGGCCTTCCTTGGCGATACGGCGCAGAAGCGCATCTATCTCACGTTCGACGCGGGCTATGAGAACGGCTGCACGGCGCAGATCCTCGATGCGCTGCAGAAGCACCATGCTCCGGCGGCATTCTTCCTGGTCGGCAACTACATCGAGCGAAATCCAGACCTCGTCCGGCGCATGGCGCAGGAGGGGCATACGGTCGGCAATCACACCTACCACCACTGGGACATGTCGAAGATCGGGGAGATGGAGCAGTTCCGGCAGGAGCTCGAGTCCCTCGAGACGCTCTACCGTGACACGACCGGGCAGGAGCTTGCAAAATTCTACCGCCCGCCGCAGGGCATCTATTCCGAGAAAAATCTCGAAATGGCGCAGCAGCTCGGCTATCACACCGTGTTCTGGAGCCTTGCCTATGTGGACTGGCTGCAGGACGATCAGCCGACGTCGGAGCAGGCCTATGCCAAGCTCATCCCGCGCATCCACAACGGAGCCGTTGTGCTGCTGCACAGCACGTCCCAGACAAACGCGGCCATCCTCGACAGTCTGCTCACGCGCTGGGAGGAGATGGGCTATTCGTTCGGCGAAATTTCCGAGCTGTTCCCGGCGGGCTGACACAGGGAGCGCTGCATGGCAGCGGCAAAGGCGTCCAGCCGCCCGGCGATGCCCGGCAGAGCCTGCGCCGTTGGCAGGTCGTTCGCCGTTTCCAGCAGGCAGAAGCGCGGCGGCAGCGAGACGGTCTTGTTCAGGCACATCGCACCGAGCAGCTGGCGCGCGACGAGATCGCCGCCGGAGTAGCCGGAGACGATGACGCTGTAGAGCTGCTTTTCCGACAGGTCGCACTGCAGCAGCAGGCTCGTCAGGCGGTTGAACAGGGCCGTGAAATTTGCGCCGACGGCGTCGTTGTAGTTCGGGCAGAGGAACAGCATGGCGTCGCACTCGCGGATCGCGGGCAGGACGGTCTCGGAGATGGCTCCGCCGTAAAAGCAGCTGCCGCTGCGCGCAAAATGCAGGCACGCGCTGTAGGAGCAGCCGCGGCAGTCGTGGATCGTGCCGTTGCGCAGTGAAATTTCCGCAATGCTGCAGCAGCCGCTCAGGCGGCGGCTCAGCTCGCGGCCCATCCAGAGCGTGCTCGAGCGGCCGCTTTCGGAGGCATGCAGCACGAGCAGCTTCGGCCGCCCGACGCGCTTCGGGGAAAAGGCGAGCAGGCGTTCCCCCAGCTCCCTCGTGCGTGCACGGTATGTCTCCTTCCAACTCATGCCGCGCCGCGCGGCGAGAATGTGCTGGTTATAGAGGGAGCCTGTGCCCTCCACGAGCGGCTTGCCGGGCAGGGCCGCTCCGGCGAGATTCGCGGCGAGCGCCAGATCCTGCGCCAGCGCCTTCGTGTAAAGCTCCGTCTCTCCGTCGACAACGAAGCCGCAGACGGAGCCCTCCAGACAGCCCGGCTCGCTCCGCAGCCGCCGGAGCAGACGGAGCGTCGGCTCATCCATCCCGGCGGAGCCTGCATCGAGCGCAAACAGAATGCGCGCGCCGCGCAGATCATCCTGTGCATTGCGGACTGGAAGGTCGCACAGCGCCGTCTCGATCACGTCTCTCAGGCGCGGCCCGGCCGACGGGCAGACGAGGGTCAGCGGCTCAGGCATCATGGCAGAAGGCCTCCAGCTCCAGCCGCGCGGCCTCGATGCGGGCAAGCAGCGCGGGGTGGAGCGGCTCACGGCGCTGCAGCGGTCCGAGCGGCGTCATGCGCCGCTGTGCGCCGAGCCACACGCCGCCGAGCGGCAGAGCGGCATCATACGGCTGCCCGCGCACAAGAGACAGAATGCTCACGGCGGCAGAGGAGAGGGCGGGGGCGAGATACGGCTTGAAGCCGAGCGCCCGCACCTCGAGATTGGCATGCACGGCCCGCTCCGTCAGCCGGGCGGAGACCGCTTTGTCGTAGGCTGCGGGATCGTTTGCCGCGACAAGGCCGCCGCCGTGCGGGCCGTAGACGCGGCCGTTCGAAAAGTCGATGCCGTCCTCCTGCGCGCACCAGCGGGCGCGCGCCTCCATCACGCCGAGGCCGAAGCCCTGCACCTGCTCCGGCAGCAGGCCGCAGCCGTCAAATTCCCCGGCGGCGTTGCGGTTGCTTTCGCGGAAAACGGCGCAGGCCAGCGGATCGACGGGGTCGGAGATCTGGCAGAACAGACCGGTAAAGTGCGTTTTGCGCGCCATGGCTGCATAGCTGCGCAGCATGGCGCGGTTTTTTTCGTATTGCGCCAGCCGCACGTCCGCCACACCGGAGCCGACGGGCGGCACGCCGCGCGAGGCCGTGAACAGCAGCAGGTCGCAGTCGAACAGCGTGTCCTCCGTGCAGACGGTGACGGGCGGCAGCGGGTGGTCCAGCGGAAGGACCTGATTCAGCTCCAGCTCGTAGCGCCGGCACTGCGCGGCGTTCGGGTCATAGATGCGCAGCTCGCCCAGCTCCCGGCCGAGCAGCTTCAGCGCCAGCAGCAGCGTGCCGCCGACGTCGCCGAGCCCGACGAGCGTGACGCGCAGCGGCTGTGTGCGCTTCCGGTGCCAGCGCTCCAGAACGGAGAATGCGGCGGAAAACGCCGAGTTCAGCACGCAGGCTCCATTTGCCGCCACAAATTCGCGCAGCGGCTCGGCAGGCGTCGTCCCCTGCACCGGCGGCAGCAGCACACCGGCCGTCTCGGCCTCGAAGACCTCGTCCAGCACGGTAACGGCAAACAGGCCGCGGGAGCGCAGCGGATCGCGCCGGACAAGGAACACCAGCGGGGAAAACGGCGCGTCTGCGGGCACGGCATCCGGCGGACAGGCTCCGCCCAGCGGGCACAGGCAGAAGCCGTGCCATTGTTTAAGCTCCATGGATCATTCCTCCTCGCATACGGATGCGGTCAAGCCGCAGCAGATCGTCCTCCAGACAGGCGGAGGCGGGAAGCGACAGGTCATAGCGCAGGGACCGGCCGCGGTCCGGCAGGCGCGGGCGGTAGAGGGCCTCGCCGAGGCGGCGCAGCGTCAGCGCCGTGCTGAACTGCGCCTGATGCGCCTGTTCGAGCGCGTGCAGGATGGAGAGCGTGTTCTCCAGCGCAGTGCGGCTGAGGTCGCGGATGGCGGCGTCCGTCGTTCCGACATAGTGGCGCGGGTAGTAATAGGGCAGGATCAGGTTGATGGAGGGCAGCATCCGCCCCGGCGCAGGCGTGCCGACGCTGTCGCCGCCGAGGAAGGGATACAGCAGGCTCTCCGTGACCCAGTAGTGCAGATTCGGGATGAAGTATTCGCATTCGACCTGCCGCCCCTGCACCTCCATGAGGTCGCGGCCGCGCGCCGAGAGAATGCCGACGACGACGGTGCGGATCTCCAGCTCCTCCGCGGCAAAAACCGGGCTGAGCTTGTCGAGGCGGTAACCGTTGTGCAGCAGATCGTCCACGAGGATGACCGGGCGGCGGAACGCCTTGATGGTGCGGACCTGATTGCGCACGGTGTCGTAGCCGGGGTAGGCCGGGACGGAGAACGAGCTGCCGTCCGGCGCGAATGTTTTGTCCACATGCAGCGTCTTTGTGACGGTGTTCGGCACGATCTCGTCGGAGAGAATCTTGCCGTAGGGCACGCACATGGCCCGGCCGAGCTGCCCGGCCGGTGCGCCGAGTACACCGCCGAGCTTCTGCACGCGGTACATGAGCGACTGGTTGAGCAGTTCCGCGTCGAAGCTCAGCACGAGCCTGCCGGGATACAGCGCGCACAGCGCGCGGCGCAGCCGGGGCCGGGCGGACTCTACGGCGGCGCGCACCTGCGGCTCATCGTGGTGCGGCTTTTTGATGCACAGCAGCACGTCCTGAATGAGGACAATGGGGGCGCGCATGTCGACGCACAGCAGTCCCTCGGCATCCTCGACGGGGGAGAAGCCGAGCTCCTCCAGCCATTCGCCCTCGCAGCGGGCCAGCGCAAACGTGTGGTCGGACGCCAGACTGCGGGCGAGCAGCTCATTGACAAGCATGCGCCGCGTCTGCGCGTCGTCCGCCTCCACATGGTCGAGCTTCAGCAGCTTGCCGGAGGTCAGGCGGCGGACGGCCGAGGCGGCCTCGACGGAGCCGAGCTCCGCAAACAGGCTCGCCGGGCGCACGGTATGGCCGCAGCACCAGCCGACGGCCGCATGGCGCCTACGGCTGCGCAGCAGGATGGCCAGCGGCTCCGGCGTGCTGCGCAGCCGCTCGAACAGGGCAGGTGGGAGGTCGGCCTCCGTCCCCGTCACGATGCGGAATTCCAGCTCCTGCGCCTGCAGCACGTTCTTGTGCTGCGGGGAACGGAGATAGAGGTCGTATTCATAGATATAGGACTGGACGATCGGGTCGACAAGCATGGAGATATCGACGTCCTGATCGATGGATTCGCGGATGCGCGTGGAGCTGATGCCCTCGAGCTGGGGCGGGAGCTCCAGAAACGTCACGCGGCCCTGCAGACGGGTGCGGATGTCCGTTTCGTCCGTCTCTCCGCGGCGGATGAGCAGGTGATCCAGCTCCTGTACACCGCCGGGGCGGAGCGAGCGGTAGGCCGAGGCTCCGCACACGACGTCACAGCCCGCCACGAGCGTCACGCTCCGGCCGGGAAAGCAGGATCGCAGGCGCGCGATGTCCTCCGGCATGGCGATGTTGATGGGGATGGCGTTCGGGAAGACATAGGTGTCCCACTGGTCGGCCACGGACATGTTGACGATCCGGCGGCGCAGCAGCCGCGCGAGTGTACGCTTGCTCCAGGAGAATTCGTCCACGGCGAGATAGACCTCATAGCCGAGCGCACGAATTTCCTGCACGATGCGCTTGTGTCCGGCGGAAAACGGGTCAAACGTGCCGGGAAAGAATGCGGCCGGCAGCGGCGCGGGAAAGCGCAGCCCGCCCTGCACGACCTCCGCCTGCACAAGGAAGCGGTACAGGTGATTCAGCATGGCAGCCCGGTTGAAGAACGTCAGCTTGCCCGGTGCAGGCTCGGCCAGCAGGCACAGGAGCTTTTTGCTCACGCGGGCAAAACAGTGCGCCCGCAGGGAGAACGGCAGGCGTTCGCTGCCGATGACATCGTGGCACAGAACGGTCATGGCGCTGCGGTGCACGGACTCGTCATAGTGCGACACACCCGTCAGCAGCAGGCCGAGGCAGTGCTCCGTCAGCACGCTGTTTTCCGGCAGGGCGGAGATCAGACTGCCGAGCGTCCGGAGCGACGTCGAGGCGGCGCGGGCGCTGCCGCTGCGCAGCAGGCCGTCGAGGAAGTCGATGCTTTCGCGGATCTCCTTTTCCGGCATGGTGCTCAGCAGCCGCCCGAGATAACGGGGAATAAAGCGTGCGATCTGCTCCTGCCCGTTTTCCAGCTCGCGCATGAGGTCGACGATGATCTCATTGCGCTGGTCGACGCTCAGGCGCGTGCTGATGGTCAGAAGCGCGCGCCCGGCGTGCTCGCGCACGGGAAGGTGCTCGCTGACGGACAGCAGATTGGAAAGATGCGTCGCCGTGTGGAATGTGTTGCCCGTGTGCTGCAGCGCATCGGCCTGCAGCAGGTCGATCTGGGCGTTTTTCACGACCCACGGCACGGCAGTCTTCAGATTGCTGAGGTAGAGCAGCGAGGCCTCGGATTCCGAGAGCGGCGCGGGCGTTTTGCCGGTCAGGCGGCCGCGCAGGGCACGCACGGCGGGAAGATCATCCGCAAGCGGCACAGCGGCCTCCTGCAGCAGGTCCTCCGGCGCGGCGGCACGGAAGCGCCGCAGGCAGCGCAGGGCCGCAATGCGGCGGCTCTGGTCCGGACCGCACAGCAGGGCGCGCAGCCGGTCCGCCGCCGGGGCGAGCGTGGAGACGGCATGCGGCGGGGTGTGGTAGAGGGCGTCGAGCAGCACGAAGCTGTCCTCGTCCGTGGCATCCGGCAGGCGCGAGAGCAGCGGCTGCGCCAACCGCGCCGCGTCCTCCGTCTCGGCCAGAAGCGTTTCGGCAACGGCCTTCAGCGAGTTGGAGATGCGCTGGGCGTGCTTCGGGGAGATTTTGTGGTCGGGGTGCAGGCACTGCGCTACGGTCTGCTCCCACAGGCCGAGCGATTCCTCCAGCACGGAGAGCATCGCGGGCGCGGCTGCGTCCTGCGGCGCGGCGGAGGGCAGCTCCTTGCGGTATTTCGGCCCGCTGTTGGCCAGCACGCTGCCCATGAGCTGCCCGGCCAGACGGCGAACGTCGCCCTCGGGATACAGCAGCAGCTCGTAGAGGAAGGCGAGCAGCTTGCGCTTGTTCCCGCCGGACATATAGGTGTGGTATTCCTGAAACAGCTCGAGGTAGGTGCGGATGCGCAGCGTGTTCTTCTCGCCGCGGGCCTGCTCGAGCAGCTGATCGAACGACGCGTCCGTGCTGACGGTATGCATCAGGCGGATGGCGTGGTCGAACGTCAGCGCGCGCAGGGCGTCCAGCGCCTCCTGCTGCGTGAGCAGAGCGGGGTCACGCGATTCTCGCTGCGGCGCGGGGCCGGGCTCCGTGGCCGCGCCGCGGCTGTGCAAATAAGATTCAAAATCGCGCAGCTTCGTATAGACCGTGCGGTAACGGCGCTCCTTTTCCGGCGTGACGTCCGCCAGCTTTGAAAGGATCATCGCATAGGCCTCTGCCAGTGAATAAATGCGCACGGTCTCGCGTCCGCCCTCGCGCGTGCCGCGCACGCGGAAGTCCGCATAGATGAGCAGCAGGGACTCCACGGGCAGATTCTCAAATTCGAGGTCCCAGGTGGAGTGGTTCGCAGAGATATGCGCGATGTGCTCCATGCCGTGGCCGGACAGCCACTGCCAGGTATAATAATAGTGCAGATAGGGGATGCGCTTTGCATCCGCGCCGCGGCAGCCGAACTTGCCGATATCGTGGCACAGGGCGGCCGCGCTGACGAGCGGGACGTCGACAGGAAGACCGGCTTCCTTCGCGCACTGGGCGGTCAGCGTGGCGATGTTGTGCACGCCGATGGTGTGCGAAGCGGCGTCAAACGGCAGAAGCTCCCGGCCGATGCGCAGCATGGTCACAAAATGCGAGGCGTGCAGTGCGGCGTGGAAGGCGGGCAGCTCATCGGCGACACGGCTTCCGTCCTCCGGGCCGTGCGCAGCCAGATCGGTCAGCATATCGAACGGCGCATCCTCGCAGGCGAGCACGCCGTCCAGCAGCTCGGCCAGCGCGGCGAGCACCGGCACCTCGGGCGGGGCCTGATAGGCGGGATCGGGGAACAGACCGTTGTCCAGCCACGCATACAGCGCGGGCAGCCATCCGGCCTCCGGCTCCGGCGCAAGGCGCGCCAGCAGCGGGCGCAGGGCGGTCACGACGGCGGAGCATACGCTGCTCCGATCATACTCCAGTCCGTTCAGCAGCTCGGCCGCGCCCTCCAGCCCGGCGGGCGGCACGAGCGCATTCAGTTTTTCCCGGGAAAAATACACGGCAGTCATCCTCTCCGTACAGGTGTTTCCAAAACATACCCTTATTATAATAGAATCTTTCGGTTAAAACAAGGGCAGTGCCGCATAATTCAGCGAGAGCATTCGGTGAAGGCCGAAGCTGCAATTGTGCGGTGCTGCCCAGAAAAAAGAAACGCAAAATAAGCGGAACGGATGCGCAGAAATCGCGTCTGAATAGATAGAACGGTTTTGAGCAAATACACTCGCTGACATATTTTACGATTTTTGACGAAAGGATGATGGAGATGAAAAAGCTGATCTCCGCGCTGTGCGCGCTGATGCTGGCCGTTTCGCTTGCCGCCTGTTCCCGAGGCCCGGCGGAGCACGGCGGGCTGCTGCCGCTTGACCCGACGGACCCGCCCGCAACGGAAGAGCCGACCGCCGCACCGACCAACCCCACGCAGCCGCCCGAGCCGGTCGAGCTGCCCAATGCCGGGACGCTGGCCGCTCTGGCAGGCGACGGCGCGGCCCTGTGCCTGTGCCAGTGGTCGCGCAGCGGGGAGCTGGAGCACAGCGGCATGCTGGACGCCGCTGCGGTCGCTGCGGTGCTCGATGCCGCCAATGCTGCGCAGTGGGTCGAGCGCAAAGCGCCGGGCGTGCAGGAATTCTCGTTTGACAGCTATGTGACGCTCAGCTCGCCAGCGGGCGGCGGCACGCTGCTCACGCTTTGGAAGGGCGTCTCCGCCCTGTGTCTGGATGCACCCGGCGGCCGTGTCTGGCTGGACCAGCCGGAGGGCGCGGATCTCGCCGCCGCCCTGCAGGGGCTGGAGCAGCGGGATGCCTATCCGCGCAGCCTCTACGCCGTCGGCGTGACCGGGTCCGCTGAGGACGAGACCATTGCTCAGAGTGCTGCCGGAGCCATGGTGCAGAGCCTGAGCGCCCACGAGGCCCGCGACGGTGCGAGCAGCGGCGTCGAATCGCTCTGCGGCAACCGGATGCGCTTCACGTTCCGCTGCAGACTCCGTGTCCCGGAGGACAGCGCTGCAGCATGGGGCGTGACACCCGATGCCGCCGGAGAGGCGGAGTTGACGCGCAGCTGTGTCCTCGTCCGTGATGCCGTCGGCTTCTGGCACCCGGCTGCGGTGGAAAATGTATAAGAAAAGTCCCGCGATCGCACGGAATTCCATGGGATCGCGGGATTTCTTTACCTTTTTGCTGTTGTCAGTCTGTTAATCCAAGATAGACGGAAATGATCTTTGCGAGCTGCGCGCGGGTAGCAAGACCCGACGGCTCCAGAACATCAACAGTCACGGGATAATAGTTGTTTGCAAGCAGAGTGTCGAGCGGGGAGTATACTACCCGAACACAATTTCGCTCGGCTAGATACCGTTCTATTTCCTCATCAAATTGAATGAGTTTATCACCCGCGTCACTTTCGTCCCAATTTGGAATGAAGTCCATAATGGTTTCTCGCCTAAGCGCTTTTTCGCCGGGCCGATCCCCTTCAACCCCATAAATTCGAACAAGACTATATCCACCATAGTTTCCAGAGGCGCAGTAAACTTCTCCACAGCCATTTGAATATAAGAGCGGGCCCCTCATATTCGCGATACAACCGTATGCTTCAGCAGTATTGGACTGTATTGCATTAAGATAAAAGCCGTAATACTCAAAGCCTCCCCAGTCTGCCTGAGTGGAGACTAATTCACAGATTCCATCTCCGTCAAAGTCGATGAGCGCGTAGAATTGCGTATCGTTAGAATAGGTAATTTTGTTTTCCTTCCAGATATCAGTTTGATAAATCTGATAATAGTTTTCGTATAGATTTTTGGTTGCCTTACTTCCGCAAATGATACCGGCGTTGCAGGTCCATGCGAACGCATGCTTGGCATAGTCGCTGACGTTTGCAGCGTCGTCAAACTTCTCCAGCGAGGTCTCACCCTGCGGGAGACCCTTCTGCATGGCATAACGATAGATCATTGTGACGAGCTGCTCCCGCGTGATCTCGCGTTCCGGCGCAAAGTGCATATCATCCATTCCGTTCACAACGCCGCTGTTTTCTGCCCAAGCGACGGCATCGGAATACCAAGTGCCCTGTGGGACGTCGACAAAGCGGCTCGGCGCCGAAATGGAGGGGCTGCCTTCCATGCGATAAAGAACGGTCGTAACCATTGCGCGGGTCAGGTGTCCATCCGGATCAAACTGATCGGCAGATACGCCATTCATGTATCCATTTTTCTGCATCTGCATGACATAGGAATAGTACCATGCAGTTTGCGGCACATCAGCGAAACCGGTAGAAGATTCGGCTCCGGCAGTTGAGCATAAAAGAGTCAGAAAAGAGGAAACGGCAAGGAATAACGAAATGATACGCTTCATCTGGGCACGTCCTTTCTGCAAGCGGGTGATATGAGATAATTTCATTATAGCATAGACGGACTATGATGACAAGCAGCAATAAAAGTTTGAAAACATCCAGAAAATTGAGAAAAAGCCAGGAACTTTCGCTTGCAAAATTCGACAGCATGTGATATCATTTGACCGGAGTTTATTTTTGATTCATATATTCAGTTGAAAGGAGCGAGTGCCATGCCGGGTCATGGGCTGCAGGCCAGAGGAATTGCACGCGAACAGAAGATGATCTATGCGGGGATGACGCTCTTCCTCGAGCAGGGCTACGAGCGCACGACGACGGCGCAGATCGCCCGCAAGGCCGGGATGTCTCCGGCATCGTTTTTTGCCGCGTTTGAAAATAAGGAGGCGCTGCTGCTGCGCCTGACGCAGATCATGTTCCGCTCACAGTTTTCCCGCGCGGAGAAGATGCTCCCGGCGGATCAGTCGCCGCTGCTGCTGTACGCCATGGAGACGGGGCTGCAGCTCCATATCGCGGAGTGCTCCGAGCCGCTGCGCGACCTGTATGTCACGGCGTATTCGCTGCCGTCGACGTCCGATTTCATCAACCGGAGCATGACGCCCCGGCTGCGCCAGATCTTCTCCCGCTGGATGAAGCGCGCGGACGACAGCGAGCTGTTTGAGCTGGAGTTGGCCTCCGCCGGTGTCACGCGGAGCTATATGTCCGTCCCGTGCGATATGTACTTCACGATGGAGCGGAAGATCCGCCGCTATCTTTCGTGCTGCTTCCGCATCTACTGCGTGCCGGAAAAAGAATACGCCCCTTATGTGGAGCGCGTCCTGCAGACGGATCTGCATCAGGTGGCGGAGAACATCGTCGCAGAAACGGTCCAGAATGCCGCAGCGGCCTTCGCTGCGACCATGGGAGCAGCTGCGGACGAAAACTGAGCCAAAAAAATCCTGCCGGAGTGGCTGACTCCGGCAGGATTTCGCGATATGAGGGCTTGATTCAGAATGTCGCGACCTCGTTCTTCGCGGGTTCGGCGGGCGTTACGCGGATGGCCGTCAGGATGGGGCCGGTGCCGCGGTAGAGCGCATGGAAGCGGACAGAGACCGTCGCCTCGACCATGACCCACTCGCGGGCGTGCAGAGAGGCGGCGTCGGCGTATTTGCACGGCAGACCCATGAAGGCGATGTCCTCCACGCAGCACGTCATGACAAAGCGGCCGGGCGCAAAGTAGCCGTCGCGGTCCTTTTTCAGGCGGGCGACCTGTCCCTTGAAGCGGACGGTCTTGCCGTCGTACTTCTTCGGCTCCTCCGTGATGTCGCGGTACCAGAGCGCAAAATCATCGTCGCCGATCTCCACGACCGGGGCGTTGATGTCAAAGGGGAGCGGGTCCTCGATCTCGTCGGGCTGCGTCGTTCCGTCGGTGTATTCATAGAGGATGCCGACGCGGCGGTTCAGCGCGCGGGCGAGCTTGTGCAGCGGCATGATGTCCGTGCCCGGTGCAAGACGATTGAACACGACCATCTCACAGCCCGTGAGCTTGTCCACCACAAGGGAGCGCATGTTGGCGTTGTAGGCGAGGATGCTCGTGCCGTCGGCAAACATGACCTCCTGCGCGATCTGCCAGTCCTCCGGCATTTTCTGGTAGAACGGGCCGACCTGCAGCATGCCGTTGAGCTCGACGACGACGCGCTCGCAGTGGTGCTTTTTGAACAGCTGTGAAAGCTCTTCGGTCGTAACGGCCTCCTGATCGATCACCTCGGGATAGACATGCTGGTAGGGATAGACGGAGAGGTCATATTCCTCCTCGCCCTCCTCGCAGATGAGCAGCAGCGTGCGCTCGCCTGCGTTGAAGCGTTCGTCCTCCAGCGTCTCCTGAATGAATTTCGTTTTTCCGGCGTCCAGAAAGCCGGTGAAGGCATAGACGGGAATGGCCATGGCAGCCTCCTTACACGCCGAACAGGGCGGCGAGTGCCTTTTCGTCCAGCTTCGAGCCGATGACGCACAGACGGCCCGTCACAGCGGCCGTGCCGGTGCGGACGTCGATCTCGCCGGGCACATGGTCAAAGTGCAGCCAGGTGCCGTCCGCCGTCGGAACGATGCCCTTGGCGCGCAGCACGATGCCATAGGTCTCGCCGTTGTCCAGTGCGGCGAGGGCATTGCGGATTTCTTCCTCGGTGAACTTCTTCGGCGTCTCGACGCCCCAGCTCTGGAAGACCTCGTCGGCGTCGTGGCCGTGATGATGGTGATGATGGCAGCAGTGGTGCTCGTCCTCATCCTCGTCATGGTCGTCATGATCGTGATGATGGCAGCAGTGATGCTCATGCTCATGCTCATCATCGTCTTCATCGTGGTCATGATGGTGATGGCAGTGATGCTCATCCTCGTCGTCATGGTCATGATGGTGGCAGCAGTGATGCTCGTGCTCGTCATCCTCGTTGGCATCGTCATGATGATGGTGATGATGGTGCTCTTCCTCTTCGTCCTCGTCGTCCTCCTCGGACTGGGCGCTGCGGATCATGTCAGCCAGCTCTTCGGTGAGCGTGTGCTGCTTCTGCATGGCCTCGAGGATCTGCGCGCCGGACAGCTGGTCCCACGGCGTGGTGATGATCACGGCGTTCTGGTTGTGCTCACGCAGCAGAGCCACGGCGGCAGCCAGCTTCTCCTCGGAGATGGAGCCGGTGCGGCTGAGAATGATGGCGGAGGCGGTCTCGATCTGGTTCGTGTAGAATTCACCGAAATTCTTCAGATAGACCTTGCACTTCGTGGCATCCGCCACGGTGATGAAGCTGCCGAGCGTGACGCTCTCGTCCGCAACACGCTCTACGGCGCCGATGACGTCGCTGAGCTTGCCGACGCCGGACGGCTCGATGAGGATGCGGTCGGGATGATAGTCGGAGATGACCTGCTTCAGCGCGCGGCCGAAGTCGCCGACGAGCGAGCAGCAGATGCAGCCGGAGTTCATCTCGTTGACCTGAATGCCGGCGTCCTGCATGAAGCCGCCGTCAATGCCGATCTCACCGAACTCGTTTTCGATGAGGACGATCTTTTCACCCTGATAGGCCTCGCGGATCATCTTTTTAATGAGCGTGGTCTTGCCCGCGCCGAGGAATCCGGAGTAAATGTCAATGGTAGTCATGAATTTTCTGCTTCCTTTCCAAACGAAGGCCGCAAAGCGGCATTCGGCTGTTATTTCATCCTATATTATATCACCCGTGTAAAGCCCCTGCAAGAAATTTTCGATTTTTTGACCGGAAATTCACATAGGCTCCGCTTTTTCGTTACAAACTGTTTTCAATTGTGGCGAAACTTTGAATTTTGGAAAAGAACTGGAAAAATCCTTGCTTTTTTCGGGGTAAGTGTTATACTGTTAGCGCAGAATTATGACTTCTGGGGTGATGAAAATGAAGCGTCCCTTTTCGCTCCGCCGAGTGGGAAAGGAATGGAACCGTGAAAATATTCTCCGTTTTTTGGGCTATATCCTTGCTGCGTTCGTCATCAATTTGGCGCTTGAATGCCTGTCGCGCAGGTCCTTCGGCGATGGCCTGCACTATATGGTGACGCGACCGTGGCAGTTTTTTTATGACTCTCTCATTATTTTATTCACGCTGTCTCTCTCACTGCTGTTCCGCAAGCGCAGCTTCTGCTTCCTGCTGTTCGCCGCTGTTTGGATCGGGCTTGGCCTTGCCAACTGCATCCTGCTCGGCTTCCGCGCCACGCCGTTGACGGCGCCGGATATCTGGCTGCTGTCGTCCGTGCGGGACATCATCGAGATCTATATGAGCCAGCCGGTGCTGATCCTCCTGATGCTGGGCATCGCGGCCCTCATCGGCGTGATCGTCCTCCTGTGGCTGCGCGCGAAGAAGACGCGCCCGTCCTATTATTTCGCTGCCGTGCAGGTTCTGCTCTGCGGCGTGATCCTCGCGGGCTTTACGGTCGCCTTCCTCCGCAGCGGGACGCTGGCCTCGCATTTCCCCAATCTGCCGGATGCCTACGACTCCAACGGCTTTGCCTACTGCTTCTCCGCCAGTGTGGTGACGCAGGGCATCAGCGAGCCGGACGGCTATTCGCAGGAAGCGATCGACGTGCTCCTCAGCGAGCAGGACGACCTGCCTGCCGACCGGGTGCGCACGCCGAACTTCATTTTTGTGCAGCTCGAGTCATTCTTTGACGCGAATTATCTGAAGGACCTGACATACGGCGAAAATCCGGTCCCAAATTTTGAGCGGCTGAAGGAGACGTGCTCCAGCGGCCTGTTCTATGTGCCGTCCATCGGCGCGGGCACGGCGAACACCGAGTTCGAGGTGCTTTCCGGCATGAATCTCGACCATTTCGGCGTCGGGGAGTATCCCTACAAGACCGTCGTCAAGAACCGGACCTGCGAATCCATGGCCTATGCGCTGCAGAGCGCGGGCTATTCCACCCACGCCATCCATAATAATAACGCCACGTTCTACAGCCGCGACCGCGTCTATGCCAATTTCGGCTTCGAGACGTTCACGTCGCTGGAATACATGCACGACGTCGAGCGGAATCCGCTCGGCTGGGCAAAGGATTTCGTTCTGACGGAGGAAATTTTGAAGGCGCTGCGCTCCACCGAGGACCGCGATCTTGTTTTCACGGTCTCCGTGCAGCCCCACGGCAAGTATCCCACGGTGCCGCTGGAAGGCGCGCGAACCATCAGGGTCACGGGGGAGGAGACCGAATCCCGCCGCGCCGGGCTGGAGTATTACCTCTACCAGCTCAAGCAGACGGATGCCTTTGTCGCGCGCCTTGTGCGCCGGCTCTCCACGTTCAGCGAGCCGACGGTCGTCGTATTCTACGGCGATCATCTGCCGAGCTTCGGCATCACGCAGGACGAGCTGAGCTGCGGCACCGTGCAGTCCACGGAATATGTCATCTGGACGAATTTCCACGCCAAAAAGGTCGACCGCGACGTGCAGGCCTATCAGCTGGCCGCCATGGTGCTCGACCGCTTCGGTATCCACGACGGCACGATCCTGCGCTATCATCAGAGCCACGGCTACGATGAGACCGGCAGCGAGACCTTCCAGAACGGCCTGTGCATGCTGGAGTATGACATGCTATATGGCAAACACTATGCAACGGGCGGGGAGATGGCGGTGCAGCCGATGGAGCTGCACTTCGGCGTCGACGAGATCACGCTCACCGGCGTGAGCAGCAGCGACGGCGGCCTGACCGTCCACGGCACGAACTTCACGCCGTACAGCGTCATCCTGGTCGACGGCGAGCAGGTGCCGACGGAGTATATCGACGAGCAAACGCTGGCAGCGGCGGATACGTTGCTCAGTCCGGGGGAGGTTCTGGCCGTTGCGCAGGTCTCCGCCACGGATACGCTCAAGATCCTAAGCCAGACGCCGGACTGGATCGTCCCGGCAGAAGAATCGTAAATCGTAAAAAGGACCCGATGCGGCACCGGAAAGCCACATCGGGTCCTGTTTTATCCTTACACGAATTCGCCAAGCTCCAGAATATCCTGCGGGGTGGCGCGGCGGAGAATCGGTTTTGTCTGCGCGGGCGGGTAGGGTGCGTCCTCGGCCGTGCAGGCCTGCACCGCGACGATCCTGCCCAGCAGCTCGTACGCATCCGGCCCGGCCGGAACGACCACAAGCTCACCGGCCTCCAGCGTCCGGTCTTCGGAGCGGTAGGAGTAGCATGTGCCGTGCGGCTCGAATTCCACGGCGCAGTAAAACAGCGGCCCCGGCGCGGCGGCTGCGCGCGACGGGTCGAACAGCTCGCCCTCCGTATAGAAGCGCAGCAGGGTATCTGCCTCGGCGGCAAGCTCTGCCCAGCCGTCCGGAAGGCCCGTGCAGTCGTAGCGGCCGGTAATGCGCTGCGACGCGCCGTCCGACCAGCGCAGCGTGAGCGCATAGCGCGCCGCGGCATCGTCCGTCCCGGAGGCAAGAGGCGGCGATAGCAGTCCCTGCGGGAGCGTGTCGAGCAGGCGGGCCGCCGCGGACGGGAGCGAGCAGCGACGCTCGGCGGTGTGCTTGCCGACGGAGCTGAGGTGTGCGATGCCCTCGCTCCGGTCAAGCACGAGCCGCTCCGTATGCTGCAGCAGGGGAGAGGCCGCACTGCGGCGGGTGTATTCCATGACGAGCCGGTCAACTTTTGCATCCGTCCCGGCGGTCCGGCGGGTAAATAAGCGTTTCATGCGGTCTCCTCCTTTTTCTGCTTTCATTATAACGGGCGGCCTGCGTTTGTCAAGAATTGCGGATTTTTCTCGAAAAGTGGGGCGGGAAAGCATTGACATTTATGGCCCTGCGGTGTATCATACGGGCACGGGAAAAGCGAGTGCGGTCAAATGTTAGCCAAACCTTACTTTTTCTGAAGTTACGAAAACTGGAGGAAATCAATATGCGTATTGCAGCAAAGCTTGGCCTGTTTGCAGGCGGCGTTCTGTTCGGAACGGCTGGGATCCGGATCCTCAGCAGCCGTGACGCGAAAAAGGTCTATACCCACGCGACGGCTGCCGTGCTCCGTGCGAAGGAAGACGTGATGACGACGGTTACGACGCTCCGTGAAAACTGCGGGGACATTCTGGCAGATGCGAAGGCCATCAATGAAGAGCGTGCCGCCGCTGCCTGCGAGGAGATCGCCGATACTGCGGAGGAGCCCGCTGCAGAGCCTGCCGAGGCCTGAATCATGTGCAGCCGGGGAGGAAAACCCTTCCCGGCTGCGGGCAGGAGAATCCTATGAAGTGCAGAATTTTACATGAAACCAAGGGCCGCCTGCGTGTGCATCTGTGCATCGGGCGGATGACGCTCCGGCAGGCAGACCTGCTGGAGTATTCCATGCGCGCCGTGGACGGCGTGGCGTCGGTCAAGGTCTATGACCGCACGCAGGATGCCGTCATTGAATATCGCGAGGTGCGCGGCGCCGTGCTTGCGGCGCTTTCCTCGTTTTCATTCGCGGCGGCTGAGGAGGCCGGGCTCGTCCCGGAGCACACCGGCCGTGCGCTGAACCGCGAATTTGAGGACAAACTCGTCTGGAGAACGGCACTCCACTATGCCTGCAAGCTGTTCCTGCCTGCCTATGTGCGGGCGGGCATCGCCATCGTGCGCTCCGTGCGCTATCTCAAGGCCGGTCTCTCCGCCCTGCTGCACGGGAAGCTTTCTGTCTCCGTGCTCGATGCAACGGCCGTGACGGTCTCACTGATCCGCCGCGATTTCGACACGGCGGGCTCCGTGATGTTCATGCTCGGCCTCGGCGAGCTGCTGGAGGACTGGACGCACAAAAAGTCCATCGCCGATCTGGCGGGGGCCATGGCGCTGAACGTCGACCGCGCGTGGGTGCGCGGCGCGGACGGGCAGGAGCTGCTTGTCTCCGTGAAGGACATCCACGCGGGCGACTGCGTCGTCGTCCGTACCGGCAACATGATCCCGCTCGACGGCCGCGTGACCGGCGGCGAGGCCATGGTGAACCAGTCGTCCATGACGGGCGAGTCGCTCCCCGTGCGCAAGAAGCCGGGCAGCTATGCCTATGCCGGAACGGTCGTGGAGGAGGGCGAGTGCCTCATCACGGTCGAAAAGACCATGGGCGGTGGCCGCTATGACCGCATCGTCCGCATGATCGAGGAGTCCGAAAAGCTGAAATCCACGGCGGAGGACCGCGCCTCCCGTCTGGCGGACCGGCTCGTGCCCTATACGCTCGGCGGAACGGCCCTCGTGTGGCTGTTTACCCGGAATATCACCAAGACGCTTGCCGTTCTGATGGTGGACTTCTCCTGCGCACTGAAGCTTGCCATGCCGATCGCCGTGCTGTCTGCCATGCGCGAGAGCAATGCCCGGCACATGTCCGTCAAGGGCGGGCGCTTCCTCGAAGCCGTTGCCAAAGCGGATACGATCGTGTTCGATAAGACGGGCACGCTGACCTATGCGCAGCCGCGCGTGGCGGAGATCGTTACGTTCGGCGGCCGCCGCGAGGACGATATGCTGCGTCTGGCTGCCTGCCTCGAGGAGCACTATCCGCACTCGCTGGCCAATGCCGTCGTAGAGGAGGCGCGCGTGCGCGGCCTGAACCACGAGGAATATCACTCCAGCGTGGAGTATGTCGTGGCGCACGGCATCTCGAGCACCGTCGAGGGCAAGAAGGTCATCATTGGCAGCTATCACTTCGTGTTTGAGGATGAGGGATGCCGGGTGCCGGAGGGCGACGAGGCAAAATTCGACGGTCTTTCCGATGCCTACTCCCATCTGTATCTGGCCATTTCCGGCGAACTTGCCGCCGTCGTGTGCATCTCCGACCCGCTCCGGGCCGAGGCGGCGGATGCCGTCCGCGCTCTGCATGAGCAGGGGATCGCGCACATCGTCATGATGACGGGCGACAATGAAAAGACGGCTGCCGCCGTGGCGCGCGCCGTCGGCGTGGACGAATACCACGCGGGAGTCCTGCCGGAGGACAAGGCGGCCTACATCCGCGCCCGCCGCGCCGAGGGCCACACGGTCATCATGATCGGCGACGGCGTGAACGACACCCCGGCCCTGTCCGAGGCGGATGCCGGCATCGCCATCAACACGGGTGCGGCCATTGCCCGCGAGATCGCCGATATCACGATCTCGTCGCAGGACCTGTTCGAGCTTGTGACGCTGCGCCGCCTGAGCGAGGCCCTTATGGGACGCATCGACCGGAATTACCGGTTCATCGTCAGCTTCAACCTCATGCTCATTATCCTGGGCGTGACGGGCGTCATCCAGCCGACGCTTTCCGCCCTGCTGCACAACATGTCGACGCTCGGCATCAGCCTGCGCAGCATGACGAACCTGCTGCCCGAAAAAACGGAGCAGAGCAACGCATAAAAAACGGCCCGGTGCGGAACAGAACGCTGCTTCGCACCGGGCTTTATCTATGGGTTGACGGGAGCACCGAAAATCGGTACAATAGGAGAAAACGTCACAATGGGGAGTATCAGCAATGGAAAGCTTGATTTTTGATGTCGACGGCACGCTCTGGGATGCCGTGGCCCTCGTAGCCGAGGGCTGGAACGACGGTCTGCAGAGCATGGGCTTTGCACCGCACTGCACGGAGCAGAGCATCCGTCCGCTGTTCGGCAAGACCATGACGGAGATCGCGCAGGTCGTGGTGCCCAGCGTCCCGCAGGAGCAGGCCATGGAGGTCATGGACCGCTGCATGGACGGCGAGATGGCGCGCCTGCGCCGTGATCCGTGCCATATTTTCTACCCCGGCGTCAAGGAAACGCTCACGGAGCTGCACAAAACGCACCGCCTGTTCATCGTCAGCAACTGCCAGCAGGGCTATATCGAGCTGCTGATGGAAAAGGGCGGCCTCGGCGGCCTGATCAGAGACTTCGACTGCTTCGGGAACACGGGCCTGCCGAAGGGGCAGACGCTGCGCCTGCTGTGTGAGCGCTGCAATGTCCGCGACGCGGTCTACGTCGGCGACACGCAGGGCGACATGGAAGCGTCCGAGCAGGCGGGCCTGCCGTTCGTGTGGGCGGCCTACGGCTTCGGCAAGCCCGCGCACTGGGATAAGCGCATCGATCATTTTACCGATCTGCTGCGCCTCTGAGACTCAGATCGTTCCGTGCAGGATCAGAATGAGCACGATGCACACGGCCAGAACGGCCAGCGCGCCGAGCCACACGGCCAGACGGCGCTTGACCGGCATGCGGCCGGGCGTTTTGCTCGGCGGCAGCAGGTGCGCATGGCGCAGTCCCTGCACGACGGGCTTGTAGAGCAGCACGGTGATCGTGGCGTTCAGGCAGCCCTTGAGCAGGTTGAACGGCAGGAACACCGGCACGAGCATCGCGGCGACGTCGGCGCGGGCCGTGTGCATGTACAGCGGCGTGATGAGATAGTTCCACAGCAGCATGAGCACGGTCATAAGCAGCGCTCCGCCGAACAGGCCCGCAATGGCGCTGCCCTGCGTGCGCTTTTTGCGGTAGAGCAGGGCGGCCGTGCCCGCAAAGGCGGCGGAGCTGAGGAAGTTCATCACAAAGCCGATCCAGCCCGTGGAGCTGATGGTCAGCATCTCGATGAACGAGACGACAAGCGAGATGCCCAGTGCGGCCAGCGGCCCGTAGAGGAAGCCGCCGATGGCGATGACGACGTCCTTCGGCTCATAGCTGAGGAACAGGACGACCGGGAAGCGCAGCAGCGCGACTGCGACATAGGCAATGGCGCTCAGCATGGCCAGAACGGTCAGTTTTTTCATTCTTTCGTGTTTCATGGTTGCCTCCTGAGAAAAAAATACACCCGAAGGATACGATCCCTCGGGTAAACGGCAGGAAACACGGACAGGTGCGCCAGCCGATTCTTCTTTCATCCAGACTGTACTGTCGGTCCCGGAATCTCACCGGATCATGCGCAGCGCGCTCGCGGACTTTACCGCCGGTCGGGAATTTCACCCTGCCCTGAAGAGTCGTATTCGATTGGCTGCTGTCATTATAGCACGACGAAGCGAAAATGCAAGTGTTTTTTAGGATGTGGTTGAAGGCTCGGCGGAGGGCTCCATCGGTTCTTCCGTTCCGGCCTCGGTCTCCGTTCCGGCCTCCGTTGCCTCGGACGGCTCGGCGTTCGGTGCCGTGGTGCCGGGCTTGCAGAAGCCGTGGATGGCGCCGCCGGGCGCAGTGTCCGTGATGTCTCCGCCGATGATGTGCCCGTCGAGCACGAGCACGCTGGCGTAGACCGGCGCGGAGGCGTCCGGGTAATTCAGGATCTCATAGACATAGCGCGTGGCCTCCTTGCCCGCGTGCGCCGTGAGATCGAAGCCCTGACTTTTCTGCAGCGCGTTGTAGCGCGAGAAGACGCGGTCGTCGGCCGACTTGGGAATGCGGACCTGCTGCGTCTGCTTCGGCGTACCGTTCACGCTCCAGCCGAAGCCCGCGAGATAGGCAAGGCGCGCGTCGTTCGTCGCTCCGTCGGGCGCGTCCGCCGATCCGCCTCCGCCGCCGGAGACGAGCGCAACGACCAGGATCACAACGGCCAGGATCAGGACGCCTGCGGCGATCAGCCGCGGCTTTGACAGCTTTGCAGTCATGACAAACATGATGTAGCTCCCCCTTAAACAGGTTTTTATGGTCACTCCAATGTATGTCCCACAGGGGACGGTTATGCCGGAAGGAGGCAGACGGATGCAGCGTCTGGACAGGTTTTTATCGGAGGCCGGTGTGGCCTCGCGCCGCGAGCTGCGGGCCATCATCCGCGCCGGGCGGGTGCGCGTCAACGACGTTCCCGCTTCGGCCCCGGAGCAGAAGATCGACGAAACATCGGACCGGGTCACGCTCGACGGCGAGGCGGTCGGCCCGCGCGGGCCGGTCGTTCTGCTGCTGCATAAGCCGACTGGCTATGTGACCTCGACGGACGATCCCCGCGACCGCACCGTGATGGAGCTGCTGCCGCCGCAGTACCGCGGCCTTGCACCCGTCGGGCGGCTGGACAAGGATACGTCCGGCCTGCTGCTTCTGACGGACGACGGACAGCTGGCGCACCGGCTCATCTCGCCGCGCCATGCGGTCTGGAAAATTTATGATGCCGTCCACGAGGGCGAGGCCGGGGAGGCGGACTGCGCCGCCTTCCGCGCCGGGCTCACGCTGCGCGACGGAACGGTCTGCCGCCCGGCTTATCTCCGCCCGCTCGGCCCCGGCCGCAGCCTTGTGGCCGTGTGCGAAGGAAAGTACCATCAGGTGCGCCGGATGCTGGCCAGCCGCGGCATGCCGGTCACGGCGCTTCGTCGAATTGCCGAGGGCGGACTCGAGCTTGGAACGCTCCCAATGGGAATGACACGCGAGCTGACATGCGGCGAAATTCGACTTTTGGAAACTGTGGATTTTGACGAAGCCTATCTGGAAAAACTTGAACAAAAAATTAGAAATATGCTCTGAAAAACTGGATAATTTAACGAAAAAGTCGGAATCTTCCATAAAAAAGTACCTATGATTTGAAATAAAATGCCGAAAACCTATTGCATTCTGCCGAAAAAAATAGTATGATACTAGCATAATTTTGCCGAATATCGACACTTTGTCTTTGGCGTAAGGAGGACGGCTTATGTCAAGTCGTATGTTTCAGGGCGTACTGCTCCAGCTCAGCGAAGCCGCACAGACCACCATCGGTGTGATCGATGCAGAAGGGAATGTCATCTCCTGCAGCGATACCACGCTCATCGGCGAAAAGTGGCCGGATGCCGCCACGGCGGTGGCCGCCATGCTGGAGAACCCGGTGCGCGAGGAGCCGTATACGTTCTACGCGCTCAAGGGCTGGAACCCTGCCTATGGCTACTCCGCCTTTGTGCTCGGAACGGACGCACAGGCCGAGATGCTTGTGCGCATGACGCAGGTCTCCCTGAATTCCGCAAAGGCCTACTATGAAGAAAAGCATGACAAGGGGACCTTCGTCAAGAACATCATCACGGACAACATCCTTCCTGGCGACATCTATATCCGCGCGAAGGAGCTGCATTTCCCGACGGAGCTGCCGCGCGCGGTCTATCTCGTCCGGCAGGTCGGCCGTTCGGACGTGGCCGTCGTGGAGCTGCTGCAGAGCATGTACCCCGACACGCAGCAGGACTTTGTCATCAATGTCAACGAGACGGATATCGCGCTCGTGCGTCAGGTCCCGGCGGACACGACGGGCGAGGAGTTGACCCGCGTCGGCCGCACGATCGAGGAGCGGCTGAAGTCCGAGCTGTTCGTGCGCACGACCATCGGCATCGGCACGATCTCCGAGCATCTGCGCGAGCTGGCCGATTCCTATAAGGAGGCGCAGGTCGCCATCGAGGTCGGCAAGGTCTTCGATACCGAAAAGACCGTCATCAATTATGAAAACCTTGGCATCGGCCGCCTGATCTATCAGCTGCCGACCACGCTGTGCGAGATCTTCCTTTCCGAGGTCTTCCGCAAGAATTCCATCGAGTCGCTCGATCAGGAGACGCTGTTCACCATCAACATGTTCTTTGAGAACAGCCTGAATGTCTCCGAGACCTCCCGCAAGCTGTTCGTCCACCGCAATACGCTGGTCTACCGTCTGGAGAAGATCAAGAAGCTCACGGGCCTCGACCTGCGCGAGTTCGATGATGCCATCATCTTCAAGGTCGCCCTCATGGTCAAGAAGTATCTGGCCTCCCGCGACAACCGTATGATCTGATCTTCCGCGGAACGCTGCACGGCTGCAGCGCCGTTGGTACGGACATTTCAATATTTATTTAATAGTTGAGTAAGAAACTGGTGTGATTTATGATCGATTTGGTAAACGTCACAAAAACATATGAGACCGGCACGCACGCGCTCAACGGCATCGATATGCACATTGATGACGGCGAGTTCGTGTTTCTGGTCGGTCCGTCCGGCTCCGGCAAGTCTACCATCATCAAGCTGCTGACGGCGGAGCTCAAGCCGACGTCCGGCTCGGTGCTGGTTAACGGCTATCAGCTCGAGTCCATCAAGCGCGCGTCCATCCCCTATATGCGCCGCACGCTCGGCGTTATTTTCCAGGACTTCCGCCTCATTGAGAACAAGACGGTCTATGAGAACGTCGCGTTCGCCATGCGCGTCATCGGCGCAGCGCCGAAGGAGATCAAAAAGCGCGTGCCCTATGTGCTGGAGCTGGTCGGGCTGGAGAACAAGGGCCGCCGTCTGCCGAACGAGCTGTCCGGCGGCGAGCAGCAGCGTGTGGCCATTGCCCGCGCGCTCATCAACAATCCGACGATGATCATCGCCGATGAGCCGACCGGCAACCTCGACCCGCAGCGTTCGTTTGAGATCATGCTCCTGCTCGAGCAGATCAATGCGCTCGGCACGACGGTCATGGTCGTTACGCACGAAAAGGGCCTGGTGGACCGCTTCACCAAGCGCGTAGTCGCCATCGACGAGGGCAGAGTCGTCAGCGACGGAATGGACGGGTATTACAGCTATGAAGCACAATAATTTCAGCTTTCTCGTCGGCGAGGGCACAAAGGCGATCTTCAAGCACGGCTTCATGTCCTTTGCCGCAGTCTGCATCACCGTGGCCTGCCTCGTGATCGTCACGAGCTTCGGCCTTATCACCTATAACATCGGCCTGATCGTCGATGATCTGCAGAAGGAGAACGAGGTCCTCATCTGCATCGACGAGAGCTACACCGAGGCCGAGGCCAAGAGCGTCGGCTCCCGTATCAATCTGATCGACAATGTCGCGGATGCCCGCTTCATCTCCCGCGAGGAGGCTCTGCAGACGTTCGTCAAGGAATATGACGCCGTCATGTACGACGGCGTGACCGCCGAGACCATGCGCGACCAGTACATCGTCACGCTGGAGGACAACTCCAAGCTGCAGGAGACCATCGACGCGCTGAAGCAGGTGCCCGGCGTTGCGACCATCTATTCCGATCCGACGGTCGCCAACGCCATGTCCACGATCCGCAACGTGCTGTCCATTGTTTCGGCCTGCATCGCGGCCGTGCTGCTCATCGTGTCGCTCATCATCATTTCCAATACGATCAAGCTTGCCATGTTCGACCGCCGCGAGGAGATCGCCATCATGCGCATGGTCGGCGCAACGAACGGCTTTATCCGTCTGCCGTTTGTGGTCGAGGGCTTCATCCTCGGCCTGCTGGGCGCCGTGTGCTCGTTCTTCCTCGAGTGGGGCCTGTACGAGGCCATCCGCGGCGCCATTGCCAGCTCCGGTCAGCTCAGCTTCCTCCACGTCGTCTCGTTCAGCACGGTCGCTCTGCCGGTCGCGCTGGTGTGCGTGGTCACGGGTCTGCTGATCGGCGTTGTGGGCAGCCTGATGTCCATCCGGAAATTCCTGAAGGTCTGAAATACGCGCACAGGAGGGTATACTATGTATAAGTACAGAAGAGTCATCATCTCCGTCATCGCGCTGCTGCTGGCCGCTGCGATCCTGACAGGTCTGCTTGTTACGGTCTTCGCGGCCAATTCCGCGGATATCCGCACGGAGATCAGCGGCCTGGAATCAAAGCAGGATGAGCTTGATCAGAAGAAGCAGGAGCTCGAGGCACAGATCGCCGCAAACAATACCCAGACGCTCAATGTCGTGGAGCAGAAGGCGCAGATCGATCAGGAGATCGAGCTGACGCGGCAGGAGGTCGAGAATCTGAACGAGCAGATCCGTCAGTACAATCTGCTCATCGCCGAAAAGCAGGCGGAGCTTGACCAGCTCCAGACCGATCAGAACGACCTGCTCGACCGCTATAAGCAGCGCATCCGCGCCATGCAGGAGCAGGGCGACGTGTCGTACTGGTCCATCATCTTCGGCGCAAAGACGTTCTCCGAAATGCTCAACCGCGTTTCCATGGTCGAGGAGATTGCTCAGAGCGACCAGCGTATGCTCGAGAACATGCGCCAGATCGCCACGGAGGTCCTCTCCGCCAAGGAGGAGCTGGCAGGGGAGAAGGTCTCTCTCGAGGAGAAGAAGACTGAGCTTGCCAGCGCGCAGGAGACGCTCACGGCCAAGCGCGCCGATTCCGACGAGCTGCTGCAGGAGCTTGTCTCCGATGCAGACCTGCTGCGCGAGACAAACGAGACCTATGAGGCCATGCTCGAGGATCTGACGGAGCAGATTGCCGAAAAAGAAAAGGAATACACCGATGCCAAGCGTGCTGAGGAAGAAGCCGCCAAGAACAACAATAACGGCGGCAATAACAACAATGGCGGCGGCAATAACGGTGGCAACAACGGCGGCAACAACGGCGGCGGCAATGGCGGCACAAACGCCGGCGGCTTCCTCTTCCCGCTTCCGGCGGGCAGCGGTGTTGTGATTACATCCCCGTATGGCTATCGCTATCATCCGATCGACGGCGGCTATCGCTTCCATAACGGCGTTGACCTTGCTGTTGCGCAGGGAACGCCCGTCTATGCCACGAAGAGCGGTACGGTCACGACCGCAACGTTCTCATCCGGCTATGGTTACTATGTCACGATCAACCACGGCGACGGCTTCTCGTCGCTCTACGGCCACATGACGCACTATACCGTCTCGTCCGGCGACTATGTCAATCAGGGCGACCTCATCGGCTATGTCGGCTCGACCGGTTACTCCACCGGCCCGCACCTGCATTTCACGATGTTCTACAACGGTGCCACCGTCAACCCGATGGACTATGTCAGCATCCGCTGAGATCGGATGCTGACCCCGCTCCGGCGGAATCCGCGTGAAAAAGCCTCGCAGAATTCGCCGCCTGCCGGCGGCGAATCAGCCTAAATCAATTTCTCCGACACTCTCACCCCGCTTCGGCGGGGTGTCGGCCGTAAAGGAGGACCTATGGAACCCAACGAGACCCCCATGGGACCGGAGGAGCTCCGTCCCGAACCCCAAAAACCAAAGAAGAAAAGACTCCTGCCCTATGCCGTCTGCTGCCTGGCCACGGCCGTCGTCGTGTTTGCACTGACGCTTGCGGGCATGACGCTCCTGCAGAGCAGACAGAAGAGTACGTCGGGCGATGACTATCTTGCCAAGGTGCAGGAGGTCGTGGCCCTGCTCGACGCACGCTATGTCGACGGGCTGGACCATTCGAAGCTCGGCGATCAGCTTGCGTCCGCTGCCGTGACCGCGACGGGCGACCGCTGGAGCTACTACATCAGCGCCGACGAGCTTGCGGCCTATCAGGAGCAGAATGCCAACGCCTATGTCGGCATTGGCGTGACCATTCGCCTAGAAAATGAGGACGATGCCGGATTCACCGTTGCCTCCGTCACACCGGGCGGCCCTGCCGAGGCAGCCGGGCTGCAGATCGGCGATATGCTCTTTGCCATAGACGGCGCCAATATGAAGGAGCTCGGCATGGAGGAGGCCCGCAATCGCGTCCGCGGTGAGGAGGGCACGAGCCTGACGCTCACGGTGCAGCGCGGCGGCGAGACGTTCGACGTCACGGTCACGCGCGCGACCATCGAGGTGGAGGTCGTCCGGGCCGAGCTGCTGGACGGAAATGTCGGCTATCTGAAGATCAACAATTTCGATTCCGGCTGCGCCGAAAAGTCCATTGCTGCGATCGAGTCCCTGCGGGAGCAGGGCGCAACGTCTCTGCTGTTTGACGTCCGCTTCAATCCGGGTGGCCACAAGGATGAGCTTGTGGAGCTGCTGGATTATCTCCTGCCGGAGGGCCCGCTGTTCCGCTCCGTGGACTATAAGGGCAACGAGGATATCGATTATTCCGATGCGTCCTGCGTCGAGCTGCCGATGGCCGTTCTCGTGAACGGAGATTCCTATTCTGCCGCCGAGTTTTTTGCTGCGGCGCTGCAGGAATACGGCGTCGGCACCGTCGTCGGCACGCAGACGGTCGGCAAGGCAAATTATCAGCAGACCTTCGTCCTGAGCGACGGCTCTGCTGTCGCCGTTTCGACCGGCCATTATCAGACCCCGCACGGCGTCACGCTGGCGGGCGTCGGCATCACGCCGGATATCCCCGTCGAGGTCGATGACGATACCTACCTAAAAATTTACTCCAATGCGCTCGAAAAAAGCGAGGATGCGCAGCTGCAGGCGGCCATCGCGGCCCTGACGCAAGGAAACCCTTGACAAGTGCGGCGGCAATCCTCTATAATCACAACGAATGAACGGGCTTTGCCTGATTTTGGGAGGAACATGGAATGGCAAAAGAATTTAAGCTGACCAGAGAACGTCTGAAGGAGCTCGAGGAAGAGCTCAATTATCTGAAAACCACGCGCGAAAAGGAAGTCGCGGAGCAGATCAAGGAAGCCCGCTCCTTCGGCGACCTTTCCGAGAACAGTGAATATGATGAAGCGAAAAATGAGCAGGCCAAGCTGTATGGCCGCATCGCAGAGGTCGAGAACATCCTGTCCCATGCTGTCGTGATCGATGAGAGCGCCGAGCAGGAGCGCGCCGGTGTCGTCGGCCTTGGCTGCACCGTGAAGGTCCGCGACCTTGATCTGGAGGAAGAGGCGACGTATGCTATCGTCGGCTCGCAGGAGGCCAACCCCATGGAGTCTCGCATTTCGGACGACTCTCCGTTCGGCCGCGCCATGCTTGGCAAGCACATTGGCCAGACCGTCGAGGTCGAAGCTCCGGTCGGCACGATCCGCTTTGAGATCCTTTCCGTAGAACGATAACACAGGAGGAATACCGTGGCTAAGAATACCCAGCAGCCCGAGCTTTCCATGGTCGATCAGGTCCGTATCCGACGGGAAAAGCTCGCACAGCTTCAGCAGGAGGGGCAGAATCCCTTCGCACAGACAAAGTTTGAATTTACCAGCAACAGCGCCGAGATCAAGAAAAACTTCGAGCAGATGGAGGGAAAGGAAGTCTCCGTCAGCGGCCGCCTGATGACGAAGCGCGGCATGGGCAAGGTCATGTTCTGCGATCTGCAGGACGCTGCCGGCCGGATCCAGATCTATCTGAAGATCGACGAGATGGACGAAGCGACGTTCGAGCGCTGCCGCAAGCTCGACATCGGTGATATCGTCGGTGTGCATGGCGATGTGTTCCGCACGCAGCGCGGCGAGATCTCCGTGCGCGCGCACGAGGTCGTCCTGCTTGCCAAGGCTCTGCTGCCGCTGCCGGACAAGTTCCATGGCCTGACGAATCTCGAGACCCGCTATCGCCAGCGCTATGTGGACCTCATCGTGAACCCCGACGTTAAGGACACGTTCGTGAAGCGCAGTCTTATCCTGCGCGAGCTGCGCAGCTTCCTCGATGGGCGCGGCTTTCTCGAGGTCGATACCCCGATCCTGACGCCGTTTGAGATCGGCGCGTCTGCGCGCCCGTTCTATACCCACCACAACACGTTGGATATGGATATGGTCCTCCGCATCGAGACGGAGCTGTACCTCAAGCGCCTCATTGTCGGCGGCATGGACCGCGTGTATGAGGTCGGCCGTATCTTCCGTAATGAGGGCATGGACCCGAAGCACAACCCCGAGTTCACCACCATCGAGCTTTATCAGGCCTATACGGATTTCCATGGCATGATGGACCTTGTCGAGGACATGATGAAGCAGGTCGCGCAGAATGTCTGCGGCAGCCTCGTCGTGCCGTATCAGGGTCACGAGATCGATCTGGGCCACTGGGAGCGCCTGACCATGATCGACGCCGTGAAGAAGTACAGCGGCGTGGACTTCCGCGACTGGAGGACGGACGAGGACGCCATCGCCAGCGCGAAGGCGCACAATGTCACTCTGCCCGAGGTCCCGACGAAGGGTGCCATTCTGGCGGAGTTCTTCGATGCATTCGTCGAAGAAAAGCTCATCCAGCCGACGTTTATCTATGATTATCCGGTGGAGATCAGCCCGCTTGCCAAGCGCAAACCGGATGACCCCGCGTTCACGGAGCGCTTTGAGTACTTCATCAATGCCACGGAGTTCGGCAACGCCTTCTCCGAGCTGAACGACCCGATCGACCAGCGCGGCCGCTTCGAGCGTCAGGTCGCCGAGCGCAAGTCCATTGAGCCGGATTGCCGTGCGCAGGTGGACTATGACTTCATCAATGCGCTGGAGTACGGCATGCCGCCTACAGGCGGCCTCGGCTTCGGCATCGACCGCCTCGTGATGCTCCTGACCGACAGTGCCTCCATCCGCGATGTTCTGCTTTTCCCCACAATGAAACCTTTGGACTCCGACAAGAAGGTTTCCAAGGAAGTTTCGGCTCCTGCGGAGGCTGCTCAGGCGGCTCCGGTCGTGGAGGAAAAAATCGATTTTTCCAATGTTCAGATCGAGCCGCTGTTCCAGGATCAGGT